>CALBCO010000078.1 GCA_937927265.1 uncultured Verrucomicrobiae bacterium
TGGGTCAAAGATTTTGCCGCGCTCGGATATCGGCAAGTGCCGAATCTGTACGCCAATCTCAACGTGCTCAAAGACCCGCCGTATCCGCCCCAGATCGAACAACGGCTGGAACAAGCTCGCGCCAATCCTGATGCACCGAAAGGGTTCATTTGGTTGACGGTTAGTTGGCAAACCAGGCCCACGGAAGATCCGGAGTCCAAAGCGAAAGCCATGACGCTGGTGCGGGAGATTGCCAATAAAGCTGCCGCGGTCGGATGGCACGTCTCGATCTACCCGCACACGGGTGACAGTCTCGGTACAGCCCGGGAAACCCTGAAGTTCCTCAATGAATTGAATCACCCGAACGTGAAACTCACGTTGAATCTCGCCCACGAACTGCGCAATGGTCACGCAGACGACTTGTTGGCGGTCGTGGACGAGGTGAAAGATTTCCTTAGCGTCGTGACGATCAACGGCGCGGACCGGCCTGAAAAAGGAAAGATTTTCGGTTGGGACCGCCTGATCCAGCCGTTGGGTCGGGGCGATTTTGATGTGTTCCCGTTGTTGCAGAAGTTGCAGGCCATTGGCTATACCGGCCCAATCGGCCTGCAATGTTTCGGTATCAAAGAACCACCGGAGCAACATCTCGCCGAGTCCCTGAAAGCTTGGCGGGCTTATTGTGAACGATTGAGCAAATAAAAATAAGAGAAAGGAAACACCATGAAGAAGAACCTGCAGCGCCATGCGAAAAATTCTGCCACCAACCGCCTCAGTCGCCGCGCTTTTTTGCGCCGGTCAGCTTTCGGCCTTGCCGCGCTGGGGTTGCCCACCATCCTGCCGGCCCGCGTGCTGGGCCGGGAGGGCGAGACAGCTCCGAACAGCAAAATCGCCGTCGGCCTCATCGGCTGTGGCGGCATCGCCCGCGGCCAGGCGCACTACGGCGACAAGTTTGCCGCCGTCGGCGCCGTCTGCGATGTGTGGAATGAACGCCGACTGCAATTTAAAGAGAAATATGGCAACTGCCCGGATTATGTGGATTTCCGGGAACTGCTGGCCCGGTCCGACATTGACGCCGTCCACATCTCCACGCCAGACCATTGGCACACGCCGATGACCGTGCTGGCTGCCGAAGCCGGCAAACACATCGTCAGCGAGAAACCGTATTCGATGAGCATCGGCGGGCTGCTGGCGACCGACAAAGTCTTCGCGGGCAAAAAACTCGTATTTCAGTTTCACGCGGAGAGCCGGAGCAATCCCCGCGCGCACAAGGTAGTCGAACTGGCTGCGAACGGTTATCTCGGGGAGATCAAGGAAGCGTTTGTCTGGGGCCCCGGCGGCAACAAGGGGCAATTGGCACCGAAAGAAGAACCGATGCCGGCTGACTGGGGCAACTGGGATTTGTGGCTCGGCCCCGCGCCGGTCAAACCATACAGCGGATGGCGGTGCAGTGTCGCCGGCGTGTGGAACATGTCCGATTACAGCCGCGGCATGTTGACCAACTGGGGCATCCACCCGGTCAACATCTTCCAGTGGTGGGCCGACGTCACTGGCTTGGGCGTACCCATCGAATACGAAGGCATCACCGAAATGAACCCGCACCCGGAGTTCAACAACGTGACCGAGTGGGATGTCGTGCTGAAATACGCCAATGGATTTACCGCCCGGTTCATGTCGCCCAAATACGCCGAGCAACACAACGTGCCGGCCTTCGACAAGGAACTCAAACCTGGCCCAGCCCACGGCGTCACGCTGGTCGGCGAAAAAGGCTGGTTGCATTTCAATTACCACGGCATCAGCAGTTCGTTGGCCGCCTATGAGGATTTGATGCGGATAAAACTGGAGTCGCCCAAAATCCAAGTCCGGCCAACCCGTAACAACCACAACGGTGATTTCATCGGTGCGATTTTGGACGGCGGGCCGACGGTCAACGATTGGCCCGCTACCTTCCATTCGGACATGATCCCGGTGATGGTGGACCTGATGGGCCGTACGGAATGCAAGAAGGTGAAATGGGACCCGGTCAAGCGGGTGGTTACGGATTGTGCCGATGCCGGCAAGTTCCTGACGTGGCCGATGCGCGAGCCGTGGCATTCGGCGGTGTACAAGTATTTGCCGACCGCATAAGAATTGCAGGATGCCGCCTCGCCAAGAAAGGAAAATGCCATGAACACCAAGGAAACTCTGTATCAACAACGTCTCGCCCGGTACACGACCGCGATGCGCGGCGGCATGCCGGACCGGGTGCCGCTCCGGCCGTTCGTGGCCGAGTTCTGTGCGAAATACGCCGGGTTCACCTGCCAGGACGTCGCGCACGATTACACCAAAGCCTACGAAGCCGTCATTCGGACCGGGAAGGATTTCGATTGGGACGCGATGGTCGTTAACATGGTCTGGGTCTGGACCGGCCTCGCCCAAGCCGGACGACTCAAATACTACGCCATCCCCGGCATCCATGTCCCAGCCAATACCGGCTTCCAATACCACGAGCCACCTGAAAATGGTGCGTACATGCGTCCCGATGAATACGACGCGCTGATTGACGATCCAACAGCATTCCTTCTCGAAAAGTGGTTGCCGCGTGTCACCGACGGCCGCTCCTTGTCCTTGCTGAAAACCGGGATGGCGATGATGCAATACTTCGGCAGCATCGGCGGCCAGATCGAACGGATGAAGACCGAGAACGGCACTGTCTCCGCCATCGCCGGCATCTTCAAAGCGCCCATGGACATCCTCGCCGACAAGTTTCGCGGCTACCTCGGTCTGTTGTCTGATTTAGAGACGCAACCAGAAAAAGTCAAAGCGGCCTGCGAAGCCCTCGCACCGCATCTGTTTCGTGTTGCCCTCGACAGTTCCGACCCAACGGGTACGGTGCCAATCGGTTTCTGGATGCACCGGAGTTGCGTGCCCATGGTGTCGCCACAACATTTTTCCAATATCTTCTGGCCGACGCTCAAGCCGATCATCGAAGAACTCTGGCGGCACGGTCGGCAGACGTTGTTCTACGCCGAAGGCAACTGGGATTATCACCTCGACGATTTTGCCACGTTGCCGGCCCACAGTATCGTGTATCACATGGATCAGGCCGACCCAAAGAAGGTTTATGCTAAACTTGGCGGCAAGTTCTGTCTCTCCGGCGGCATCCCCAACGCAATGCTCGCTTACGGCACACCCGCCCAAGTGTGCGCCAAAGTGAAAGAAGTGCTCGACATTTGCGCCAAAGACGGTGCCTACATCATGGACGCCAGCGCGATTGTGCAAAACGACGCGACCAT
>CALBCO010000079.1 GCA_937927265.1 uncultured Verrucomicrobiae bacterium
GTTACGCCAAATGATTCATGGCCGTCCCCGCGTTATCCGGCGCTTGGAAATTCCCCAGGCTCCACCTCCTTCCGCCCGGTCCGATGCGGCCTTGGCGAAGTGCGCGCTCGTCGGCACCCGCGATTTCCTCGCTCCGTACGACTGGACGCCGTGTGTGACCTGCATGGATCCGCTCTTGGACTTCTACCGCGACCAAGTTCCCCAGCACAAAGTCGTCGTGTATCAGCACCCCCATTTCTGCCGAATTTCTCTGCCCGGCGCACCGCGTCTGGACAATATCGGTGTGACATTCGCCCAAGCGCTGGCGTTTCTCAGCAGCGGGGAAACGGTGTTCACCTCCAGCTATCACGGTGCGTATTGGGCGTTATTGCTCGGCCGCAAAGTTGTTGCCGTCCCGTGGTCCACCAAGTTTCTCCATTTCAAGCATCCGATCGCGTTAGCCCGGCACCCCTCCGAAGTGGCGCACTGTCTGGCGGCAGCGCGCGCGTTCCCGGAGGCGTTGGCCGAATGTCGGGCGGCCAATCTGCAATTTGCCGGGAAGGTCTCCCGCTTGCTGGGCGTACCGGTCGCCCCAAAATTTCCCCTCTCAATCGTCGGTCTTTCCCATGAGTAAATCTTTCAAAGAAAAGCTATTGGCAGCGACCGGCATGGCGCAATTGCAACAACTTTGCTGGCATGTTCAGGCATTGCGCGAGGGCGTTCGCGAGACCCGTCAGTTGCGCTTGCTGCTGACCCAGGAACACCGTGCCAGACTCTTGGCGTCCCCCCGCTACCAAGACCCCAAACGACTGGCTCGGCACGAGAACCGCATCTTCTCTCAAAACGGAGAAGATGGCATTCTCGAGGAGATTTTTCGGCGGATCGGCACAACGAACCGGTTTTTTTGTGAGTTTGGGGTACAGGCCAACGAAAACAATTCGCTGTACCTGCTGGTCAAAGGCTGGCGGGGCGCATGGCTCGAAGGCAGCGCCGAACAGGTGACGGAGCTGCAGCGCATCATGGCGCCGCAGATTCACAACGGCCAGCTTGCGCTCCGGCAGGCGTTCATCACCGCGGAAAACATCGAGGGATTGTTTCGGGAGCTACAGGTGCCGGCGGATTTGGATTTGCTGTCCATTGATATTGACGGCAACGACTACTGGGTCTGGAAAGCCCTCACCGCTTATCGGCCGCGGGTGGTGTCCATCGAATACAACCCGATCTTCCCACCCCATGTTCCATGGGTGATGAAATACAACCCCACCCACCAGTGGCAGGAGGATTCCTATCAAGGTGCAAGCTTGAAATCATTGGAGATGCTCGGCTCTTCCAAAGGCTACCGGCTGGTCGGCTGCGACCTGACCGGCACCAACGCGTTTTTCGTCCGCGACGACCTCGTCGGTGATCATTTTGCCGCGCCGCACACCGCCGAGAACCATTACGAGCCGGCCCGGTATTATTTGCAGTGCCGGCTGGGCCATCCCCGCGTTTGGGGTGAGTTTGTATCGGTCTAACGCCACGTGAAGATTTGCTTGGTTTCCTTTGGCGGGTATCCGCATCCGACCTTGCCGGGCTATGGCGGCATTTCGTTCTACACACAAATGGCCGCGCGGGCTTTGGCGGCCCGCGGGCATGAGGTGCATGTTGTCGTTGACTACCAGCCCGCTTATTTTGCGGCCCGTGAAACAGCGCGGATGCGCGAGTATCCCCGCGAAGAACGCGATGGAGACGTCCGGGTTCATGTGCGCTGTTATCGGCCCGTGCCGGTTGTGGAACGTTGGTTGGAGGGGCTGGGACACAGTCTCGCGCTAGCGCGCGTGGTTCGGCAGTTGCACCGGCAACATCAGTTTGATGTGGTCGAGTTTCCCAACTTTGAGGGACTGGGTCTGATTGCGACTTTGTTCTCCGTGGCGCCGATTGTCGTGCGGTTGCATACCTCGACCTACGAGTATGTGGAGTTGTGCGGTCGTCCGCCCCGGGTTGCCGAACGCTTTCAAATCTGGGCGGAACAGACCTCCGCGCGGAGGGCACGGGCCGTCGTCACGCATAGCGTCGCACAGCGCGCCAAACATTTGCCGCTTTGTGGAGTGTCCGAGATTGCCATCGTGCCCCATGGGATTGAAGTGCCGATGGCGGTGCCTTCGGCCGAGCGGGAGCTCGCGGTGTTGATTGTGGGTGGACTCAATGTCCGCAAAGGCGCCGACACGTTGTTGGCGGCCATTCCGCGCGTGTTGGCGGCCGTGCCGGGCGCGGAATTCTGGCTCGCCGGCGGCGGCAAGAATGAACAGTACGAACAGCGGTTTCGCGCCGCTCATCCGGAAATTTCTCCAGCGCAAGTGCGTTTTTTGGGGTTTGTCGAACCGGAGGAACTGGCGGCCTTGTACGCGCGCTGCGCGGTGCACGCTTCGGCTTCCGTGCATGAGTCGTTTGGCTTGACGTTCATCGAGGCGATGGCGCGGGCCACCCCGGTGGTCGGCTGCAACGTGAGCGCCATTCCTGAGATTGTGCGGCACGAGGTCAACGGTTTGCTGGTCCCGCCGCACGATCCGCAGGCGTTTGCGGAGGCCATTGTGCGGTTATTGCGCGATCCAGAATTGCGGGCGCGGCTGGGGCGCGCTGGCCGTCAACGGGTCAGTGAAGAGTATTCGTTGCCACGTCTGGGGCAGAACTTGGAATATTTCTTCCGTCACGTAGCCGAATCAACGTCGTCTCGACCTGAGGAATCATCATGAATAATCCGATCCGTGTCGCTATTGTCGGTCTGGGCTATTGGGGGCCAAATCTCTTGCGCAACTTTCACACCGCGGAGGGGGCATCCGTGCGGATGTGTTGCGACCTCGATGAGCGCCGGTTCAAAAAACAGGCCGCCAATTACCCGCAAACCACGTTCACGACGAAGTTCGCCGAAGTCCTCGCGGCGACCGACGTGGATGCCGTGGCGATTGCCACGCCCGTGCACACCCACTACACCCTTGCGAAACAGGTGCTGGAAGCCGGCAAACACGTGCTGGTCGAAAAACCGCTCACCTCGCGGGTGGATCACGCCGAGGAACTCGTAGCTATGGCCCGGGCCAAGGGCTTGGTGCTCCAAGTGGATCACGTCTTTGTGTACAGCCCGCCGGTTTTGAAGATGAAGGAGATCGTGGACTCCGGCAGACTGGGCAAGCTGTTCTTCATTGACAGCGTCCGGATCAATCTGGGGTTGTTCCAACCAGACATCAACGTGGTCTGGGATCTCGCCCCGCACGATCTGTCCATTGTGGATTTTCTCGTGGAGCGGCTGCCCAAGAGCTTGGCGGCTTTTGGGGCCACGCATACCAATTCCGAGATCGAAGATGTGGCCTACTTGAACTTGGACTTCGGTGACGGCCTGATTGCCAACTTTCACGTCAACTGGCTCTCCCCCGTCAAAGTGCGCAGCATGATCATCGGCGGCAGCGACCAGAGTTTGATCTACAACGACCTCGACCAGAGCGAGAAGATCAAAGTCTATAACCGCGGCATCAGTCTGATGCCGACCGACGAACAGCAACGACGGCAACTGATGGTCTCTTACCGGTCGGGCGACGTTTGGTCGCCCAACATCGGCAACCAGGAACCGCTCGGCCGCATGGCCGCGCATTTTATTGAGTGTATCCGGGAAGGCAAGGAATCCGTCTCGGGCGGCGCGGCTGGCTTGCGGATTGTCCGCATCCTCGATGCCGCGCAAAAGAGCATCAAAGCCCAAGGAGGACGCGTCGTGCTATGAATCAAGCTCCCGAATACTCCCGCATCGCCCCCGACGTCAAGTTGGGTCAAGGCGTCCAAATCTACGCCTTCGTCAATCTCTACGGCTGCACCATCGGCGACGGGACTCGCGTCGGTGCGTTTGTGGAAATCCAGCGCGGCGTGGTCGTCGGCAAACGCTGTAAGATCTCCAGCCATACGTTCATCTGCGAAGGGGTCACCATTGAGGATGAGTGCTTCATCGGCCACCATGTCGTCTTCATCAATGACAAACTGCCCGCTGCCGTCAACCCGGATGGATCGCTGCAAACGGCGAATGACTGGAAGTGCATTCCGACCCGCGTGCGCCAGCGTGCCTCGATTGGCAGTGGCGCGGTGATCCTCTGCGGCGTGACCATCGGCGAAGGCGCCATCGTCGGTGCCGGGGCGGTGGTCACCAAGGACGTACCGGCCCGCACCATTGTCGCCGGTAATCCCGCGCGAATACTCCGAAAGGTTGGGTAACCGCATGGATCTTCAAGGAAAAACCGCTCTCATTACCGGCGGTTGTGGCCTGATTGGCTCCACCATTGCCGACCAACTCATTCGCGACGAACAGATCGGCAAAATCATCATCATGGACAATCTCACTCGCGGTACGCTCTACAACATCGAATGGGCCCAACAGCATGGGAGCGTCGAGTTGGTCCAGAAAGACATCCGCCGCTTTGCTGACATCCGGCCGCATTTCGAGGGCGTGGATGTCGTGTTTCATCAAGCCGCCATCCGCATCACCGCCTGCGCCGAGCAGCCGCGCGAGTGTCTCGATGTGCTCGTGGATGGCTCGTTCAACGTCGCGCTCGCTTGTGTGGAAGCCGGCGTGAAAAAACTGATCGCCGCCAGCAGCGCCTCTGTCTATGGCGCCGCCGATGCTTTCCCGACACGCGAGGACCATCACCCGTACAACAACCGCACATGGTATGGCGCCGCGAAGGTCGCCAATGAGGGAATGTACCGGTCATTTCACGACATGTACGGTCTGCCGTACATCGCCCTGCGCTACTTCAATGTCTATGGCCCGCGCATGGATGTGTTTGGCAAATACACGGAGGTCCTCATCCGCTGGCTCGACTGCCTCGACAAAGGTGAACGCCCGAAGATTTTCGGCGACGGCCGCCAAACCATGGATTTTGTTTTCAGCGAGGATATTGCCCGCTGCAACATCCTGGCTGCCAAAAGCGACGTGACCGACGAGGTCTTCAACGTCGCATCGGGCACTGAAACCAGCCTGCTGGGGTTGCTCCAAGCCCTCCTCCAGGTCACCGGCCACACGGACGTCCAGCCCGAGTTCTTGCCGGAACGGAAGGTCAACCCCGTGCCCCGCCGCTTGGCTGCCGTCGGCAAAGCCGAACAACTCCTGGGATTTCGGGCGCAAGTGGGTCTTGAAGAAGGTTTGCGCCGCTTGGTCGAATGGCGGCAAGAAGCGATTGCAGCTCAGAAATGGAAGGAGTACGCGACTTGATCCCCATCACCAAACCCGTGATGGGTCCCGAAGAAGCCGCCGCAGTCAACGCCGTCATCGCCAGCGGTTGGCTGACCCAGGGGCCGCGCGTGGCGGAGTTCGAGAAAATCGTTGCCGACTACGTCGGCGCCAAATACGCCGTGGCCTGCAGCAGTTGCACCACCGGACTGCATCTGGCTCTGATTGCGTTGGGGGTTGGCCCCGGCGACGAGGTCATTGTCCCTTCCTTGAGCTACATCGCCACCGCCAATGCTGTACGCTATGCTGGGGCCAAGCCGGTCTTTGCCGAAGTTGACCCGCGCACCTTCAACCTCGATCCCGCCGACGTGGAGCGACGGCTCTCTCCGCGCACTAAAGCGGTGATGGTGGTGCACCAAATGGGGATGCCCGCCGACCTCGACGTTTTTTTGGACCTCGGCCGGCGGCGCGGGGTGAAGATTTTTGAAGATGCGGCCTGTGCGCTCGGTGCGCGCTATCGGGGCCGGCCCATCGGGGCGCACTCGGAAATGGCTGTGTTCTCCTTTCATCCCCGCAAGGTCATCTGCACCGGCGACGGCGGGATGATCACCACCAACAATGAGCAGTACGCTCAATTGGCGCGAACGCTTCGCCAACATGGGATGAGCATCCCCGATACGGTGCGCCATCAGGCCACCACGGTCGTCTTCGAGGAACACAACCTCTTCGGCTACAATTACCGGTTGACCGACCTCCAAGCGGCGGTGGGGATCGAACAGATGAAACGATTGGATGGACTCGTGGCCCGCCGCCGGGAACTGGCGGCGCGGTACGACCGGCTGCTCGTCGCGGCCGGCCTGCCGCTGGTGCCCCCCTATGTGCCCGCCTATGCCGAACCGAATTACCAGTCGTATGCCGTCACCCTGACGGATGACTGTCTGGTCTCGCGAACCGTGATCATGCAACGCATGTTGGAGGCTGGCATTGCCACCCGCCGGGGCGTGATGACTGCTCATCGTGAGCGACCGTACATCGAAACCCAGGGGGTGCAACAGTTGCCCATCACGGAACGGGCCAGCGACCGTTCCTTGCTGCTGCCGTTGTATCCCCAGATGACCGAGGCTGAACAAGACCTGGTCATCACCACCCTGCGAAAGGCCATGATATGAACCACATTCCGTTCCTCGACCTCAAAGCGCAGTACCATGCTATCCGCGACGAAGTGCTCCCGGCATTGGAGGCGGTGTGCGAATCCACCGGTTTCGCGCAAGGCCCGGCCACGAAAGTCTTCGAACAGGAGTTTGCCGCCTACTGCGGGGTCAAGCACTGCGTCACTCTCAACTCCGGCACCAGCGCGCTGCACGTCGCCATGCTCTGTCTCGGCGTCGGCCCCGGTGACGAAGTGATTGTCCCGGCCATGACCTTCATCGCGACCGCTTGGGGACCGAGCTACGTCGGCGCGAAGCCGGTCTTTGTGGACATTGACCCCGCGCGCCGCACGCTCGATCCCGCCCAGCTCGAAAAAGCCATCACCCAACGCACGAAGGCTATTCTGGCGGTTGACCTCTACGGGTTGCCGGCCGATTACGACACGATTCAGCAGATTGCCGACCGGCACGGCATTCCCGTTGTCGAAGACGCTGCGCAATCGCAGGGTGCGCGCTACAAAGGCAAACGCACCGGCCAGTTTGGCGCCATCGCCTGCACGAGTTTTTATCCCGGCAAAAACCTCGGCGCGTACGGCGAGGGTGGCGCATTGTTGACGGACAACGACGAGTACGCCGCCCACGCCCGCCGGTTGCGCGACCACGGCCAGAGCCAGCGCTACCACCACGACGAGGTCGGCTTCAATTACCGGATGGACGGTTTTCAGGGCGCGGTGCTCAGTATCAAGCTTCGGCACTTGGACGCTTGGAACGCGCGGCGCGTCCGTCATGCGCGACGATACGACGAACTGTTGGCCGGCCTGCCTGTCCAGCGGCCCTGTTTCCCCGCCGATTCCGAGAGCGTCTGGCATCTGTACGTCATCGAAGTGGACCATCGCGATGAGGTTGCCGCGAAGCTCAAAGCCGCCGGGGTGGATACCGGCCTGCACTATCCGATCCCGCTTCATCTGCAAAAGGTCTATGCGCCGCTCGGATATCAGCGGGGCGATTTTCCGGTCAGCGAGCGTCTCGCCCAACGCGGCCTCTCCTTGCCGATGTATCCAGAGCTTTCTGAGGACCAAATCCAGTGGGTGGTCAATTCCTTGAAGGCGGCTCTGGCATGAATAAACGTGTGACGGTGTTGGTGACCGGGGTTGGCGGCCGTTCGGTCGGGCATCAGATTCTGCAGGCGTTGTTGCTCTGCGGTGATAAATACCGGGTCATCGCGACGGATGCGGAGCGGTTCTCGTATGGATTATACCAAGTGGCCAACCGCTACGTCGTGCCGCGGGCCCATTCGCCGGCGTATTTGCCGGCACTCCGGCGCTTGGTGGAGCGCGAGAGTGTGGACATCATCCTGCCGGGCACGCAACCCGAGGTTGGCATCCTGAGCGCAGCGGAGTTGCCCTGTCCCGTCTTGGCCAATCCCGCGTCCGTCGTCAAGTTGTGCAGCAGCAAAGAGGTTTTATACGATTGGCTGCGCGCGCATGACTTTGGTGTGCCGGCTTCGGTGTCGGGCCGGGAGTGGCAACGGTTGGTATCCCAACACGGCTTCCCGGTGGTGGCCAAGCCCACGGAGGACAGTGGTGGTTCGAAAGCCGTGGCGATTCTCAACAGCGAGCAGGAAGTGCGAGACTACTTGCAGGAGATGCCAGCCGAGCAGACTGTTTTTCAAGAGTATGTCGGCAACGGCGAGACCGAGTACACGGTGGGCGTCATGGTTTCCCAGAAGGGTCGCGTCATTGATTCCATCGTGCTGCACCGCAATCTTGTCGGCATCACCCGCGGGTTGACCCGGCGGATCAGCGGCAGGGAATATGTGCTTTCCACCGGCTATTCGCAGGGGTTCATCGTGCGGCATCCGGTCATTCAGCGGGTCTGTGAAGATCTCGCGGTGCAGATTGGCATTCGGGGGCCGTGCAATATCCAGTTGCGATTGGCCGGCAACCGCGTGGTGGTTTTTGAAGTGCACCCACGATTTTCCGGTACCACTTCGATCCGGGCGGCCGTCGGTTACAACGAACCTGATGTGTTGATTCAAAACTGGCTCTTCGGGGTCGAACCGGCATCGGTGTCCTACCAAACCGATGTCGCCGCGATTCGCGCGTTCAGCCACTTGATCGTGCCGCTGGCGGATTTGAATGCCGTGCCCGAAGCGTGATGGAGCAGCTCAGTTCAGATTCGACCCCTTCTTGACAATGCCGCGCGCACTGGTCACAGGAGGCACTGGTTTTCTTGGTTCACACCTGGTGGCGGAGTTGCGTCGCGAGGGGTGGGAGGTGGTTTGCCTGGTACGGCGGCCGGTCATTAGTGGTGATGCCGGTGTTTCTTGTGTCACGGCGGACTTGGGACAGCCGGCGGCGTTGGGCGCGATGCTGCACGGGATTGGTCGTATTGACTGCGTCTTTCACTTTGGCGCCGTCCTGCCAGCGCAGCAGCCGGCCCCCACGGTCCCGCAGTACTGGACGGTCAATGCCCTGGCGACGGTCGCCCTGCTCGAATGGGCCGGCCACAGTCGTGTCGCGTCCTTCGTCTATGCCTCGGGCGTGGCGGTGGTCGGCGCGCCCGAACAGTTGCCCGTGACCGAAACGCATCCACTCGCCCCAACGCATCCATACTTGATCAGCAAGTTGGCCGGCGAACTGGCCTGCGAAACCGCCCGCCGGATTGGCCGATGTTCGATCACATCCTTACGCATCACTTCACCCTATGGACCGGGTATGCCGCCGACCACTGTGCTGCCTCGTTTTCTCCGCCAAGCCCAAGACTCTGAACCGTTGCGCTGGTTTGGGAGCGGCAAGCGGTCGCAGAACTTTGTCCACATCACAGACGTCATTCGCGCTGGACTCCTGGCCGCGCAGACCGCGCGGCCCGGTGTGTACAACATCGGAGGACCGTCTGCCATCAACATGCGGAACCTGGCAGAAACAATCATCCGCCTGACGCCGGGCAGTCGCAGCCGGGCCGAAGCGGCCGGTCAGCCTGATCCCCAAGATGGCTGGCGTTGGGAGGTGGATCTGTCCCGCGCGGCCACGGAACTGGGGTATCGTCCCTCCGTGACCATTGAAGCCGGCTTGGCCGACTACATTCGGCGCGGCACGGTGATGGGGACGCCGTGGCAGTGGTGGTCTCCTCCGTCATGAAAGTTGGCCTGATTGCGGACGTTCACGCCAACCTGCCGGCGTTGCAGGCGGTGTTGCGCGATATGCCGGCCGTGGATGCGCTGATCTGCGCTGGGGATGTGGTGGGCTACTACGCCGATCCCAACGAAGTGTGCGCCTTGCTCCGCGAGAAAGCGGCTTGGGTGATTCGCGGTAATCACGACGCGTATGTCATCGGCGCGCTGGAACCGAAGCCGGAGAACCGTCAAGCGTACCGGACCGACTGGACGGCAGAACGGTTGGATCCCTCCCACAAGTGTTGGTTGCAATCGTTACCCATGGAACTCGGCTTCCGCTGGGGGCGCACTTCCGTGCGCGTCCGCCATGCCAGTCCGTGGGACGAAGAAACTTATCTCTATCCCGATTCGCCGCGCTTGGACGCATTGAACCTGCGCCGCGATGAAATCCTCTTGGTCGG
>CALBCO010000080.1 GCA_937927265.1 uncultured Verrucomicrobiae bacterium
ATAATTATGAGATGGTTAGTAACCTGAATCATTAGCGTGAGGGTGGATTGAGATGGGGCGCGGTCAAGAGTGCTGGAACAACGCCCGGCGCGACAGGCGAACGCGCCGGATCGAAGGCCGCGACGCCTTCGATGGCCAACAGAAGACCCCGCCACGCCTCACCAAGACACACTTCTGGCGCAGAAGCACCAGCGCGAGACCTCATCAGACCAGACGAAACGCTCTCCACCGCTGCCGGCCACCGCCCCCAATTGACGCCACTTTGGCAGCAGCTCCGCCAAGAACCCACGCCACCCAGCCAGACGGCACGTACAGACTCGCCTTGATCGGGCGCGCATGGCGCCCGATCTCCACCGGTATCAGCAGCAGATGATGAATCAGCGTGCGCACCCGCTTCGGCGCTTCGCTCTCCGGCAGATACAACAGCTTCAACGCCTACAACACATCGTAGGCCAGCGTCGCCAACGCATAGAAACATTGATTAGCCGTCAACTGCTGACACGGCGGATGATGCAGTTGGAAGTCGCTCAGCAGTTCGCTCCACCGCCGCTCCCAATCGCCCTTGAGCCGATGTTGTTCAAACGCCCGTTGCGCTTCGCCCACCCGATCATCGCACGTCAGAAACGCCTGCCGCCATAACTCCGCGGTTTCCCGATGCCGCAGCGCCGCGAACGTTTGCGGCGTCGCGCAGCCACTGGGCTGATACCGAAACCACGCCTATTGCGCCTCCTGCTCACTGCCGTCGCGCCTCCGCAGCTTCTCTACCGCGCTCCACGCCCACGACGACAACTCCGCCGCCTTCGCCTCCAGCGGCCCGGTCCATTTGTTGTAGCTGACACTCCAGCCATCAAAACTCTCCGCGATCGCCTGCAAATACTTCCCGGCGCTGGAGGCGCTGTCCGCGCATAAGTAACTGGAGAACTCTTGCCACAACGACCGATTCGCCGCCAACAACCCCGGCAACTGCCCGCTCACATCGCGCCCCGCCTCGTCGCTGGTCGGGCTTTCCTTGCACTCGCTGGTGGCGCCCAACACGCCATCCACCAGCAACGGCCCAATCCACAACGTCTGCCACGACAACGCCCAGTGTCCTTCATCATTGATCACCGCGCCCTCGAACCATTTGCCCGACACTTCAATCTGCGTGTCATCAAAGAAACATTCCAACCGGCCGTTGACCAACAACCGCTCCCGCTTCACGCGCGCCAACGTCCAGGCCACAAACTCCCGCGTGATCTCGCGCAGCGCCTCCCGACCGGCCTCCCCGATCGCGCGCAACCATTCGCCCACGCGCTCTGATCGGGAATCTTCTCCACGCCCAACAACGTCTTCAACGAAGTATCGTCATCGAGCCGCTCCCCGTCGGCGATGGCCACGCCGCCGCTGGTGAACGCAAACAAAAAGACGGCCACATACACTTCCGCATCGAAGCCCTTGGAACGATCCGTGCGCGGGTCCAGCGCCGGGGTTTCCCGCGCGCGCTTCCAGAGACCAAACTGGGTCAACAGAGCGGCCACGGCCAGTTGCCCGCCATGGCGGTCGCCTGAGAGGCCGGACGAAACTCAATCACACACCGAGTGGGACGCAGCGAATACTGTTTGCTGATATCCCTTGTTTGACCGGCCCTCTGCCAAAACGTTCACCCAAAAGTGAACATTCCCCCGTCACGTTAATGATTCAGGCTGTTAATCCTGAATCATGAGCACGAGGAAGACCTGAATGGATGGGGCGCAATGATCTTTCGACTCGCCTCACGCCTGCTACCCACCACCATCCAAAGCGCCGCTGATGCGGCGCACTCCAAAACTGTTCGGTTCCCTGCGGAGCTTCGGGCCGACGCGCCAGCGTCTTGGAGTGCGGTGCGACAGCACCGCTTTCCCGTCGGTCCACTTCCGGAGACGATGGTCACCGGGCGACTCACGCGGGTCGAGGCACCGACAAGAATGTCTGTGCCGCCGTCAACGTCTGACGGAAAGCGCGGTGTCGGCAATCATGCCGCTCATCGTCCAGGTGTAGGGGCAATGGAAGGGTTTGCTGTTGGATTCGATGTCCGGTGTCATGGAGAACAAAGTCGGGTGACTCATGTCTCATGATGACCGGCCCGCTGAGAAACCGTTCACCCAAAAGTGAAACGATCAGCGCCGCGCTCATGATTCAGGTGGTTAATCACCGCGGACAGGGGCGGCGTCGTCCTGAGACAAATCTACCCGAACGACGTTGAACATGGCACAAACACCCCTGCTGTGCCCGTCTCACGCGAGGCGACGAGTGCCAAACGACACAGCCGGTTGCCATCTGGGAAAACGGTGCGGTTGCGCCGCAGTCCAACACGCTGGCGCGGCGTGCGGGAAGCGTGCGGGCAAGTTCAATCCTGTCACGCTTGGCCATTTCACGCCATATGGATCACCAATCCAGTCGCCTCTCCCTCTTCTTGAGTTGATCCATGCGAGCCGTCCGTCGCCGAGGTTCAGTGGACTAATGTTTCGGATTCGTGGATTTTGGCGTTTGACGGCGGAGGGGGCACTGGGTATTCTGCCGCAACTTTTTACAAAGGAAGACAATCATGTTTATTGCTCACGGAGAATGGCTGCGCAAATACTCCCGCTGGATCCTGGCCGCGGTGTTGCTGATTTTAGTACCGGGCTTCGTCGTCCTGTTCAGCACGACAGGCGGTCCATCCCGCCGTACCTCCGAGTTGCCTACGATTCACGGCAAACCGGTCAACCCCGCCGCCTACCAACAAGCCCGCGCGGCCACCCGCACCCAGCTCATCATCAACGGCAGCCGCATCCCGCGTCACGC
>CALBCO010000081.1 GCA_937927265.1 uncultured Verrucomicrobiae bacterium
GCGCAGAGTTCGCGGTAAAAAATCTCACAACTGATCAGTTTCAGGCGCATAGCATTGGTGCAGAAGTATCAACGGACACCCGCCGACCGTCAAGCGATCCATTCTTTGGCCTACCGGAAAAACTCCCGTGGCCAACCCTGAGCGTGGTAACGCAACATCCACGTCAGGCTGGGATCACCCGTCTTCATGCGAGGTGTCGTACATGGCGAGGATGTTTTCGACAGGGCTGACGGCGTGGAGGTTGTGACAGGAACCGCAGACCGCCGGTCGTCGTGGAAAATCTCAGGGCATGAGTCCTTCGATCGAGCCTTCGATGATTTTGTCGGCGGCCCGTTGTTGAAACAGCGCCGCCGCGTGCTGGTCGGGCCGGAAACGGACGCCACGGCGTGGCGTCCCTACCTGAATCACTACGTCAAGCGGGGGTCGCCGCATCGGGTTGGCCACCCCAGGCACGGACAAGGTCGCGGGCGACCACGATGGTTTCCCACGGCGTGTTGATCTCGGTGTTGCAGGCGGTGGAGAAGATCACGCGCTCGCGGGGGCAACCGGCCAAATACCGCTCGAAAAACCGCCGCAATTGCGCCGCCGGCAAGGATTGTTCCAGCGGTGTAATGCCGCCAATGAAGACAAACCGGTCATGACACGCTACCGCCGCCGCCGGTTCCCAATCGCCCAACGGCGGATGCGCAATGCCTTCCAACCCGCTGACCCGGCACTCGGCAAACACCGGCGCCAGCCCCGCCAGTTTGCCGCAGGCATGGACAAACAGATATTTGCCGCCTTCCCGCAACAGCGCCGCCGCGTCGGCCACATACGGCGCCCAGTATTCACGGGCCAGCGCGGGCGGGTAAAACGGCGTATCCACATTGTCCATCAGGATCACCGATTCCACGCGCGGATGCGCCGCCGCCCGCGCCAGCAACGGTCGCAGCCGGGCCCAGTAGGCGTCGCACACGGCCCGCGCGTCGCCCGGATCATCGGCAATGAACAGGCACGTCCCGTCCAATCCAAATTGGTGATGGAGAAATTTCAAGGGCGTGTAGCCCAGCGGCAAATTGGCCAGCCCGTCATCGCCAATCTGATCTGCCACCGCCAGAAACGGCGCCTCGTCCCAGTCCAACTCCCATTGCTCCAGCCAAGACCGGAACGCCGCGCCGTCCACGGTCCAATCCTTGACCGGATATTCGTCCACGTGCGACGTGCTCAGCGCGGTCTGGTGGTGAACCACCTTCCGCAACGCGCCGCGCGGCGTCGCCGTCGTGATGATTTCCCGCCCGCCCAAGGAGGTTGGCTCATGGACGATGGTCGGGATGATTTTTGTGTTTCGTTCGCGGTAACCACCGTCAAAGTAGCGGGTGAAAATATCGCAGCCGGACCGGCGCAAGGCTTCAATGTGCGACGCGCAATCGCGGATTTCCTCCGGCAACGTTCCTCGATTCTGGTGATGGCCAAACCACTGCCCGAAATTGGGCGCGAACGGCACCCAAGCCGGTTTCTGACCGGCCAATACCCGTCGCAAATTCTCCTGGCGTGTAATCATAAACGCTCCTCCGTTTTTGCTCAAAGTCCTGTCTGGGCCACCTGTCGTCCCATGCCGGCCGGCTCAACCGGCTGTCTCACCACATTCCGTAGAACACACAGATATCAATACCGGCAATTCTGGCGGTAAAGTTCCAACATGTATTCGTAATCGGCGACTTTGACGGCCGGGGTGATGGAGTGGTCGGACATAAAGATGTACGGCTCGCGCAAAGCGCGCATCCCGTTGAGTTTCGCCAACGCTTCGCGGGCAATGGCGGCGCGGTCGCCCGATTCGAGCACGCGGACATCCACGTTGCCCATCCAACAAAGTTTACCGGCGTATTGTTTGGCCAGATCGAGCACATTCATACCGGTCTTGGCTTCCATCGCCTGAATGCAATCCGCCCCAGCCTCGATGATGGCCGGCAGATGAACGCGAAAATCGCCGCAGGTGTGAAAGATGATCGGCAGTCGGTGGTCTTTGAACAAACCAAACAGCTTCTTGTGATACGGCAGAATCATTTCCCGGTGGCATTGAGGCGAGCAGAATGCCGCCCGCGTGTAGCCGAGATCCTCATAAATGTAAATGCCGTCGGGGATGCCCACTTCCCGGAACATCCACTCGTAGTACTCGATATACTTTTCGCAAAGCGCGGACACAAAATCGTGGATAAATTCCTTTTCCGTCAACAACGCCTCGAGCATGTACTCGTCGCCCAGAATCCGCCGCAATTCCTCAAAGAAACACAACCCGTCATACGTGACAAACTTATCCGTGGCCATCGCGGCGGCGCACTTTGGGCGGAGTTGGTCGAGGTTGATGCGCTCGGAGAGGCGCATGGCGCGAAACGGCTCGCGAAATTCGCGGTACCAGACTTCGGGCGAATTAATCATAAAAGCCACATGTTCAGGGGTGCCGGAGCGGTTTTTCCAGTTTTTGTGCGTGGCGCCCCAATCATCGCGGCGCACCACCCATTCGTCCGTCTCCGCCACGGTCTCCCACAAATCCAGCCGCGGCCCTGGCAAGTACAACCAAGCGGCGCTGCGGATGTCCAGTCCAAACCGGCTCACGTAATCGGTGCCCGGCGGGACGCCTTGCTTGTCCCAACCCATTTCCGGCAGTTTGCCCCAGAAATGCTCGTTCAGTCCCATCCGGTCCGGCAACCGTTTGGCCAACAATTCTCGAATGATTTCCCGACTCGTCATGGTTCTCCCTCCCAACCCACTCGGCGCAACAAGTCGCGCGCTTGTTGTTCGGTTGGGCACGCGCACATTACATACATCCCCTCCGAACCCACTGCGTCCAGCAACGGCAACACTTCGGACGGCTTGACGCCGATGGCTTGGACGCTCTTGCCGCCGGCTTTGATCCGCCGGTAAAGATCATACCATTGCGGCGAACCGCCGCCCGGCAACCCCGATTGCGGCGTCCATTCAATCGCGTCAAGCGCCTCAATCTCCAACAGGGCGTCGAGATGATGCACCGCATTGGTGCCGTCAAGGTGGTACATTGAGTAATCGAGCCACGCGCATTGCGCGGTCAGCGCCGGCACGACAAACTCCCGAAACATATCCGAGCTGATCATGCAGGAAAAATCGCATTGGACCTTGGCGACCTTGCCCGGCGCCCACAAATCGAACGCCGTAAACACCGCGCCACCACCCTGACCGTTCAAGAGAGGCCACCAGGCATCGTAGGCGGCAAAGAAAGCATCGTTGATTTCCCAGATTTTTTCCTTCACCCAATCAGGTCGCTCCAGGATATCCACCAACAACAACTGTGGATCACGCAACTGTGCCAAGGTATCCATGTTTTCAATCAGGTCCGGGTACCCCACGAGGTACCGTCCATCCGCTTGGCACAACCCGACCTTCAGTAATTCTGTGTGGAGGCGCCAGGACTCGTTCTGACGGAATTGCAACGACATCGGCACGGCAGGATCGGTGATGATCGGCTCGTACCACATCGTCGGGGGTGCGGGATGACCAATCGCGCCGAGAAAAAGGCCGAGACTGCCGGGACCTCCAATGAGTGTGTTGAAGTTCGGAAACGCCACGCCACCGAAGAATTGCCGCGACATCCGGTAGATCGAGTGCTCCGCCCAGTTGTTGACGTCAATCCAACGCACTTGCGGGTCGGCAATCCACCCTGGTTCGGACATGACTTCCCACGGTTCATCCTTCGGTGCTGTGACCTGCAGCGCTAATCCGCGATGTTCCCACCAAGCGCAAAACGCGCGTTGCGCCGCAGCCCAATCCGGTTTCCAGTGCAGCGCGCTCATCAGAATGGACGGTCAATCGCTTGGCGCATGGCGCGGATATGGTCAGGCGTCGTGCCGCAACAGCCGCCGATCACCGCCACGCCGCGCAATTTCATCCGCTTCGCAAATTCGCCCAACGCCACCGGGTCGAGGAGATACACGGTCTTGCCGGCAATCATCTGCGGCAGCCCGGCATTGGGCTTGGCCAGCAACTTCACCTGCGGCCGCGCGGCGTTCATCGCCCGAATCACCCGCTCGACAACGGCGGGGCCGACACTGCAATTGGTGCCGACCACCGCGGCGCCGGCATCGCTGAGTTGGGCGACCGCGTCTTCGGGTTTCACGCCCATCATCGTCCGGCCGCTCTCGTCGAAGGCCATGCTGGCCAGCACCGGCAACTGCGGCGCGGCCTCGCGGGCTGCGCTAACCGCCAGCAAGGCTTCGCCGAGGTCCGTGAACGTCTCGCACACCAGTCCGTCCACGCCGGCCGCGACGAGCAGCCGCGCCTGTTCAAGAAACGCCGCGCGGGCCACGTCGGGATTGAAATCGCCCAGCGGCTCCAGCATCTCGCCCGTCGGGCCAATGGAGCCGACAACATAAATGGTGCGCTCCCCCGCCACAGCGGTAGTAGCTTCGCGGGCCAGTTTGACGGCGGTCTGGTTGAGTTCGACAATTTTCTCTTCCAAACCGAGTCGTTGTAGATGTACCCGGCTGGCACCGAACGTGTTGGTGTAGAGAATATCCGAACCCGCAGCGACGTAGAGCGTGGCCAGACGGCGGATGTTTTCTGGCCGTTCTAGTGTCCAGCGTTCGGGAGCTTCTCCCACCGGCAGTCCCATGCCTTGCAGCATCGTGCCCGTCGCGCCGTCGGCCAACAACGGTTTTCCCAAAGTGATTGCTTGCTGTAGTTTCATGTGCGCAGCCTACCGGCAGCTAGTCCACAGGGCAACTCAGAAACGCCCGTACCTTTTCCCAAATCACCGCACTCCGTCCCGGCACGCTGAGCACGTCGCATTCGCTGCCGAGAATGAACGGATGGCCGGTCGCCCGCATCTCGCGCACCAATTGCCGCGTTTGCCGCTCGACTTCCGCCACCGGCATCACTTCATCGGAATAAAACTTCTTCGTCGGCAGATTGCCGAACAGTGCCACGTCGTCCGGCACCAGCCGCGCGTCCTGCGCAAGCGACCGAGAACTGCCAAGGCTCAACATAACCGGATGCAACGTGCCAAAGGCCCGCACCATGTCGTCAGTCAACTCGCCACAATCATGGAAAATCAACTCCGCCCCGTACTCCGCCAGCAGTGCGCACAGTCGTCGGTTCAACGCCAACACGTAACGATCAAACACGTCGCTACCGGCGGCGAGCTGGTTGGGCGAGAAATAGGTGGTATTGGCAGCCGGCTCGCACACCATGATTACCCGCGCCCCGGCTGTTAGTTGCGCCGCGACCGACCGGACGATTACTTGCAGCGCCAACACTAGCGTTCGTTCGACCCGTTCGACCTCTCCGTCGCATTCGCCCATGCCAGCAAGGAACACCGGCGTAATGGGATCGGCTACCAGCTTCGTCATTAACGAAAACGGGCCGATGCACATCCCCACCGGCACGAGTTCCGTCTCGTGTGCGATGTAACGGATCGCCTCTGTGGTCGCCTGCAACCGCGGAGTCAGCCGGGCATAGGGCATCCGCGCCGGCAGCGTCTCAGTGAAATGGTACGTCGGGATTGCACCCGCTGGTACAGCCAAGGCAGCAAGCAACCATTCCTTTTCGAGGGTCAAATCCATCAATGGCAGCGCCAACGGCGAACGAAAACGTCTGGCTGCTTCGGCAATCACACGGCCGAGTCGTTCGCCATCGCAGAGAACACCAGGCACGTCAGGCTGCTCGTGCAGCACAAGATCAGTGCCAATCGGCAGACGCGCTTCGCGACCGGCTAATGTCAGAATCAGTTTACGCGTCGAGCTGACTGGCGACAGCGCACGCGGTTGATATCCGAGTTGGTTCGTATTCATGGGTGACATACGCTACCGGAAGAAATCGCTGGGGAAAATGCCCCTCACTTACAGTGACATACGCGGAATTGACCTTTCGGCCCACGCCCAAAACAAACGCGGGCGACCCACAGGATCGCCCGCGCGGAGAATTTTGACCGGTCAACTCAAGCCGCGCACAACTGCCGCGCCACGTCCACCGCCGTTGCGGCATCAGGACCATAGCCGTCGGCACCGATTTCCTTGGCAAACTCCTGCGTGATCGGCGCGCCGCCGATGATGACTTTGACCGCATTCAAGCCGGCTGCGCGGATGGCTTGAACTGTGGTTTTCATAGCCGGCATGGTGGTGGTGAGCAGTGCTGAAAGACCGACTATCTGGGCATTGTTTTGCTTGGCGGCTTCGACAAACTTCTCCGGTGACACGTTCGTGCCCAAATCCACCACGCCGAAATTCGCGCCTTTCCACATCATCGCCACAAGGTTCTTGCCAATATCGTGCAGATCACCCTGAACGGTACCGATGACGGCCGTGTACTTCGGTTTGATGCCGGCTTTGACGAGCAACGGCTCCAAAATCGCCATGCACTCTTTCATCGCCCGTGCCGCAATCAGCATTTCGGGGACAAACACTTCATTGCGTTTGAATTTCTCGCCGACGTTGGCCATGCCGGGCACAAGCCCCTTCTCGACGATCTCCAACGGCGCCATGCCCTTATCGAGCAGCGCCTTGGTCAACTTCGTCGCCTCTGCACGGTTACCTTTTTCCACGAATTGCGTCAACTGCTGCAGTTCAGTCATTGCTGAGTCTCCTTCCCTTTTCCTTAAACCTATCGTTTGGGTTGTCAGCCACCCACAACGCTCCGTCATCTCTGGCAACGTACCCAGTGGCGTGAGATCATCCCCTCATGCCACCAAACGGCAAACCATTCCTGTCAGACCATCGGTTTTACTCAACCCATCGGGCCGTCCTTTTTTGCCAAACTGAAGTCAACCTACAAAAACCATGAACCAATTGGCAATACGTAAAATTGCCGACAACATATGCGCTGTTGACCAGTCCTGCAAATCCCTGACCACGATAATCACGGAGAACCGCGCTCGCTGCTGTTCCTCCAAGTCAGAACGAGATGATCGAGGTCGTCAGCGGCTACTCCACATGCGCCCCGTCCGCGCTACCAGTTTCTCTAGAAGCTTGCTTACAAACGTCATCCATCTTGCAAACAAGTGATAACCACGGTTGCCAAGCCGTGCATGTCGTCCATGGCCAAGTGCCACTACATCCGGGACAAACACCGCTCCGCCGCGTCACGTTACTCCCGCTGTTCCAGCACCCCTGGCAGCGATACCCGACTGCCCAATCATCACCGTTGCCACATGCGGTACCGCCCAAATTCGGCCACAACCACCGCTCCATCACCCGGCGACTCCTGGCCAATCACGTAGCGCCCGCCCATGCGGCGAAACTCGGCGAGCTTCCCCTCCAACTCCCGCGTCATCACCTCACCCCACATCCCCCAACTCGTCCGCCGTCCCGTCAACGCAAACAACGCGCCCCCGAGCAACGGGTCATCCGTCACGATGATTTCTTCACGCCCGACCTGCTTCATGATCCAATGCGCCAATCCGCCGAGATCATCCGGCACCGCCGGCGGAATGCGAGCCGCCACGGCTGGACGTTGCCAGGCGACCAACGCGCCCAACGGCGTTCCCAACATGCCCGGCCAGTTTTGCCCCGGTATCGGCAGTGCCAACTTCATCGCGGCTGGCCGCAGAAATGGCGTCACCCACACACTGCCGGCCAACAGTGCCGCCACCGCCCACGGCCAACACCGGCCGCTCAACCGTTGAATTCCGTAGCCGCCAAGCAACGCCAAGAAAAAACCACCGTAGATCCAAAACTTGTCCCGCGTGGTGAAAAACAAAAAACCGGTCGCCACCAACAGCGCCAGCGCCGCCACCGCCGCCGGCTCGCGCCGGCGCACCGTGACCGCGATCCCCGCACCGGCACCGAGCACCGTCAACACCGGCAGGAATACTGGCATCTGCCCCGTCGCCGGGTGCAAAAACTCCCGATGCCAATACAAATGCAGCAGCCACGGACTGACCAGCGTCGCGCCGGTCACGACCACCAGGATCGCCCGTTTGAAGAATTCCCGACGGACAACCGCAAAGAGCGCCACCGACGCCACCGCCAGCGACCACATCCCAAAATGCAGCCAACCGATCACGGCCAACACCAGGCTTGCCCACACTGGACGTTGCCGCAGGAGTAACACAAACACGAACGGCCATAGTGCCACCGCCACCGTGCCCGGCATCATGATCAGCGATGCCGGAAACAACAGCGCGCAGTTGGCTGCCAGCAACAACAGCGTCGCAAACGCCGCCCGTTTACCCCAGAAGCACCGGGCCGCGCCCCAGCCGGCCAACAAGAGCAACGGGAACATCACCACATCGTACAGGCGGCCAAGGTCAAGCAGGTTGCAGCCGGTCACTTGAAGCGTTGCCGCGCCCGCGACATGAAACAACGGCGGATACAAGTGGGGTCGGCCGAACGGCGCATATTCCCACCAGGCCTCCCAGGTGAATCCGCGTTCAAAGAAAGCGCGGATGACGGACAGATGATACCAACTATCGTAAAACACTGGCAGACTCGCGCGCACCCGCAGCAGCAACACCAAGAACAAGCCTATCACTGCGAGCGCAGCGAGGTCATACCATCGGCCACGTTGTTCCCTGACATCCTGCATCAACAGGAAGGTAGCAAATTCGCAGCGATCTGCCGAGACAACGCACAAGACGACATTTCTTGCCCTGATCTTTGGCTCGAGGGAAAACTTAGGCGGAGACAAACTTAAGGGACGCCCGTTGATTTTCTTCCGCCACCCCTCCCCCTGTCATCCCAACCGCCGCTGGCCCGGCGCATTTCGGTATGCAACAGCCCAAACGCCACCCACCGCGTCCGCGGCCCGGCCCGCCACCGGTCAATCCATTGCGCCAGTGACGGATGATGTGAGGCGGTCATCTCACCTCACCGGTCAGACTTCCTTCGCGCCCGGCACCGTGGGGATGTTGCCAGTCGGAAACGGATCGCCGGTGCGCTCCATCCACGCCTGCAACCGCCGCTCCAAATCCTCCCGTACCGTCCGGCAGGCAGGATCATTAGCCCGGTTGCAGACTTCCAACGGGTCGAGATATACTAAACCTCTCACAATTGTGTCTACATCAAGCGGCATAGGCGGTTGAGGGCGCATGGAAGAACGAGCGGACAAGGAGGGGCGACTTCTGCAACGAACGCAGGTGGGCGAGGACTTCCCGCGTCATCTGATCGTGGCCA
>CALBCO010000082.1 GCA_937927265.1 uncultured Verrucomicrobiae bacterium
CGCAGCATCCGTCGCTGATTGCCAACAATCACGCCTTTCATCGGCTGCTGGTTGAGGGGGTGCCGGTCGAGTACCAGAAGGATGGGCGCACGGTGCACGATTTGGTTTGGCTGGTGGATTGGGATCACGCCGACGCGAACGATTGGCTGGTCGTGAATCAGTTCACGGTGATCGAGGCGCAACACAACCGGCGACCGGACATCGTGATCTTCATCAACGGGCTGCCGCTGGCGGTGATCGAGTTGAAGAACGCAGCGGATGAGAGCGCCGACATCTGGAGCGCGTTCAATCAATTCCAGACCTACAAACTCCAGATTCCGTCGTTCTTCGTTCACAACGCGGTGCTGGTGATTTCGGACGGGCTGGAGGCGCGGATCGGGACAATCAGCGCCGACCGGGAACGGTTCATGCCGTGGCGGACGATTACCGGCGAGACGGTTGCGTCGCCAACCATGCCGCAACTGGAGGTCATGTTGCGGGGCGTGTTCGAGAAGCGCCGATTTCTGGACTTGGTTCGGCATTTCATCGTGTTTGAAACCGACCCGACTTCGGGCGTGGTCATCAAAAAGATGGCCGGCTACCACCAGTTCCACGCGGTCAACGTGGCGGTGGCGGAAACGTTGCTGGCGTCGGGCGCGCCGGCAGCCGACCGGGTGAAAGAACCGGACGGCGGTTACATGGCGCGCCGGCAACCCGGCGGCGCGGCGGGCGACCGGCGCATTGGTGTGGTCTGGCACACGCAAGGTTCCGGCAAGAGCCTGACGATGGTGTTTTACGCGGGGAAACTGGTCTTGGAGCCGGGAATGGAAAACCCGACCATCGTGATGATCACCGACCGCAATGATCTCGACGACCAACTGTTCGGGACGTTTGCCCGGTGTCACGAGTTGCTGCGGCAGAAGCCGGTGCAGGCACAGAGCCGGGAACATTTGCGGGAGTTGCTGGCGGTGGACTGCGGCGGCGTGGTGTTCACCACGATCCAGAAGTTTTTCGACAGCCACGAGCCGATCTCAAAGCGGCGCAACATCGTGGTCATGGCCGATGAAGCGCACCGCAGCCAGTATGATTTCGTGGACGGCTTTGCGCGACGGATGCGGGAGGCGTTGCCGCGCGCGTCGTGGATCGGGTTTACCGGCACGCCCATCGAGAAGACCGACGCCAACACGCGAGCGGTGTTCGGCGAGTACATCAGCGTTTACGACATCCTGCGCGCCGTGGAAGACAAGGCGACCGTGCCGATTTATTACGAAGGCCGGTTGGCCAAGCTCCAGTTGAAGCCGGAAGAACGACCCCGGATTGACCCGGATTTCGAGGAGGCCACCGAAGGCGAAGAATTGGCGCACAAGGAACAGCTCAAATCCAAGTGGGCGGCATTGGAGAAGATTGTCGGCTCGGAGAACCGCCTGAAGCTGATCGCGGCGGATTTGGTGAAGCATTGGGAAGCGCGGCTGGAAGCGATGGAGACGCAAGTGCCCTACGGCGGCAAGGCGATGGTGGTGTGCATGAGCCGGCGAATTTGCGTGGACCTGTACGAACAGATTCGGAAGTTGAAGCCGGACTGGCACAGCGACGATGACAAGCAGGGCGTGATGAAAGTCGTCATGACCGGCTCGGCGGATGATCCGGTGGAGTGGCAGGGGCATATCCGGTCGAAGGATCGCCGCGAGAAGATGGCCAACCAGTTCAAAGACCCGAAAACCCCGTTCAAGATCGTGCTTGTTCGCGACATGTGGCTGACCGGGTTCGATGTGCCGTGCCTGACGACGATGTACGTGGACAAACCGATGCGCGGACATGCCTTGATGCAGGCCATCGCGCGGGTGAATCGCGTGTTCAAGGACAAGCCCGGCGGTTTGGTGGTGGATTATCTCGGCCTTGCGCCCGAACTGAAGGAATCGCTGGCCGTTTACACCGAAAGCAAAGGGGAGGGCGAGCCGACGGTTGACCAAGAACAGGCCGTCGAGGTGATGCAGCGGGAATACGAACGCTGCTGCGATTTCATGCACGGTTTGGATTGGTCGGTGTGGAAGACCGGTACGCCGGCGCAAAAGCTCGGGCTGTTGCCGGCCGCGCAAGAGCATATTCTGGCACAAGACGTTGGTAGGGCGGGACCGCCGGGCCAGCCGAAATCCGAGAAGACGGCGCGCCCGGCGGTCGCGCCCCACCGAAGCGTGAAGGAACGCTTCTTGCAAGCCGTGCGCGACTTGTCGGCGGCGTTTGCGCTGGCCGTGCCGCATGACAAGGCCATCGAGATTCGGGACGATATTGGCTTCTTCCAAGCCGTGCGCGCCGCGCTGATGAAAAGCACCACCGGCAAGCAGAAGCCACCGGACGGCACTGACTCCGCGATTCGCCAGATTATTTCCCGGGCGGTGGCGTCCGATGAAGTCGTGGACATATTTGCCGCCGCCGGTCTCAAAAAGCCGGACATCTCCATTCTGGACGACCAGTTCCTGGCCGAAGTGCGGGACATGCCGCAGAAGAATCTTGCCGTCGAGTTGCTGCGCAAACTGTTGAATGACGAATTGAAGATGCGGCAGAAGAAATTCCTGATCCAGTCCCGATCGTTCGCCGAGATGTTGGAGCAATCGGTCCGGAAGTACCAGAACCGCGCCATCGAAGCCGCCGCCGTGATTCAGGAGTTGATCGAGTTGGCGAAAGAGATGCGGGAAGCCGGCCGGCGCGGCGAGAAACTGGGGCTGAGCGATGCCGAAGTGGCGTTCTACGATGCGCTGGAGGTCAACGACAGCGCCGTCAAAGTTCTCGGCGAGCCGACGTTGAAGACGATTGCGCGTGAGTTGGTGGAATCCGTTCGCAACAGCGTCACGATTGACTGGACCGAGCGCGCAGGCGCGCGCGCCAAGATTCGGGTGATGGTCAAACGCATCCTGCGCAAGCACGGCTACCCGCCCGACAAGCAGGAGCAGGCCACCGCGACCGTCCTTCAACAAGCCGAACTCCTCTGCGCCGACTGGGCTTCCTGAACTTAGGGGCGCGCGTTCACGCCGATAGGCTCACGCAGGCGGTAAGGAAATGGAGTATTGGAGTGTGGGGGTGCTGAGTGTATAAAGCCCGGTGTCCCATGACTCCAACACTCCAATTCCCCATCGTAGCCATCGTGGGCCGGCCCAATGTTGGCAAGAGCGCGCTGTTCAACCGGATCGTTGGCCGGCGCGTGGCCATTGTGCACGAGCAAGCCGGCGTAACCCGCGACCGGGTCAGCGCCCGGGTGCGCTGGCACGATAAGTCTTTTGAGATTGTGGACACGGGTGGGATCGCGTTTGCGGATGAGCCGTTGGCCGTCGCCACGCAACAGCAGGCGGAAATCGCCATTGAAATGGCAACGGCGTTGATTCTGGTGGTGGACGTGACGACAGGCATTGCGCCGCTGGATTTGGAGATTGCCGCCAGGCTGCGCGCCTCCGGCAAGCCGGTATTTCTGGCCATCAACAAAGTGGACCACGAAGGACGTTTGTCATCGGTAGCGGAGTTCGCCCAGCTCGGATTTGACCGGTCGTTTCCGATTGCGGCGGTACACGGCCGTGGCATCACCGCGTTGCTCGAAGCGGTAACGGCAGACTTTCCGGTTGGGGCCGAAGCGGAGCCGGCCCGGCCGACGCGGATTGCGATTGTGGGGCGACCTAACGTCGGCAAGTCATCGTTGGTAAATTGCCTGTTGCAGAGCGAGCGGACGATTGTCAGCGACATCCCCGGCACCACGCGCGATTCGATTGATGTGCCGTTCACGATAGACGGCAAACCGTATGTGTTGGTGGACACCGCCGGCTTGCGGCACCGGAGCAAGATCCGGACGTCAGTGGATCAGTTTGGTTTGATGCGGGCCGAGCGATGCATCCGCGAGTGCGATCTGGCGGTGTTGGTGCTCGACGCGC
>CALBCO010000083.1 GCA_937927265.1 uncultured Verrucomicrobiae bacterium
GCGGTCAACTACAACCGGGATGTCGAGGCGTTCCCGGTGTTGCGGCGGATTTTGCAGCGGATTACCGGGGCGGCGGACTTGTACCAATCACCGACCGACATGGGGGTGAACCGAGCCGGGTTTGCCATCGTGGATGACGCCCGCGCGGCCGCGGCGGGCCAGCAGGAGATTTTGCGCCGTTATTTTCGGTACAAATGCGAGTACGCGATCGGCACGCTCGATCAGGAGCCCGTGCAACGCATCGAACGGCTCTTGGAAGAGTTTTCGTTGCGGCCGGAGGACCGCCCCGTGGTCGGGCCGGCGCGGCAAGCGGCGGTGCGGGCGGAGGGACGAGCGGACAAGGGGAGTTTCGGCGTGTATTGCGGGGCGGCGATCCAGTTGCGCGACGGAACGGTGGTAACGGGGTGCAATTCGCCGCTGTTGCATGCCGCGCCCAGCATGGTGCTCAACGCGATCAAACGGCTGGCCGATATTCCCCATCATCTGCATTTGCTCAGCCCGAGCATCGTGGAGGCCGTGGCCAATTTGAAACGGGACATTTTGCACCGCAAGACGATCAGCCTCGATTTAGAGGAGACGTTCATCGCCTTGAGCATCAGTTCGACGGCCAACCCGGCGGCGCGGATGGCGATGGACCATCTCCCCGACCTGACCGGCTGCGAAGTACATCTGACGCATCTGCCGCCACCGGGCGATGAGGCCGGGCTGCGCCGACTCGGCGTGAACCTTACCTGTGATCCGCAATTCGCGACGAATAAATTGTTCGTCAGTTGACGCCGGTCCAGTGTATTGTCCCGCCCCGATATGCCGAAACGAACGGACATCAAGAAAGTGCTGATCATCGGCGCCGGCCCGATTGTGATCGGGCAGGCGTGTGAATTTGACTACTCCGGCACGCAAGCGTGCAAAGCGCTCCGGGAAGAAGGATATAAAGTAATTTTGGTCAACTCCAATCCGGCCACGATCATGACCGACCCGGAGTTTGCCGACGCAACGTACATCGAGCCGGTGACACCGGAGGCCGTGGAGAAGATCATCCAGAAGGAGAAGCCGGATGCATTGTTGCCGACGCTCGGCGGGCAAACGGGTTTGAACACGGCGATGGCGTTGTGGCGGAGCGGCGTGTTGCAGAAACACGGTGTCGAGATGATCGGCGCGAAGGCCGAGGCCATCGAGAAGGGGGAGGACCGGCTGAAATTCAAGGAGGCTATGCTGAAAATCGGCCTTGATTGCCCCGTCAGTGGCGTGGCGCACACTTTGGACAAGGCGCGGGAAATCGTTAAAAAGATAGGCCAGTTCCCGGTCATCATCCGTCCCGCGTTCACACTTGGCGGCACCGGTGGAGGCATTGCCTACAACCGTGAGGAGTTCGACACCTTGGCGCAGAATGGTCTCGAAGCATCGCCTGTGAGCGAGATCCTGGTTGAGGAATCCCTCATCGGCTGGAAAGAGTTCGAGACCGAGGTGATGCGAGACAAGGCGGACAACTGCGTGATTGTCTGCTCGATAGAGAACTTTGATCCGATGGGTGTGCATACCGGGGATTCGATCACGGTGGCACCAATCCAAACGTTGACCGACAAGGAATGGCAACAGATGCGCGATGCAAGCTTCGCCTGCATCCGCGAAATCGGCGTGGAGACGGGTGGGAGCAACATTCAATTCGCGGTGAACCCAGAAAATGGCCGGCAATGTATCATCGAGATGAATCCACGAGTCAGCCGGTCGAGTGCCTTGGCGTCGAAGGCGACCGGATTTCCGATTGCGAAGATTGCCGCGAAATTGGCCGTTGGATACACATTGGATGAAATTCCCAACGACATCACCCAAACCACACCGGCGAGTTTCGAGCCGACGATTGACTACGTGGTGACGAAGATCCCCCGTTTCGCCTTTGAGAAATTTCCCCAAGCCGATCCGACGTTGACTACCCAGATGAAGAGCGTCGGGGAAGTGATGGCGATTGGCCGAACATTCAAGGAAAGTCTGCAAAAAGCATTGCGCGGCTTGGAAATTGGTGCGTGTGGCTTGTACGGCGGCCGCTGGGGTGGGGGACGAGAGATTTGCGACCGGGCCGAAATCGAGCGGAAACTCATCACGCCGTGCGCCGAGCGGATTTTTTACATCCGGCACGCTTTCCGTGCCGGTTTTAGCGTCGAAGAAATCCACCAGCTAAGCAAGATTGACCCGTGGTTTTTGCAAAACATCAAAGAAATTGTCGAGATGGAAGAAGTGCTGGCGCGAGCCGGTAGCCTGGCAGCACTTGTCGAGGCGTAACTTTAGCGAATAGGAGCCAGACAATGAGCGAGAATAAAGAGCAACCTGTGGTAGGGATACTGATGGGTAGCGATTCGGATTGGCCAACCATGAAAGCGGCGGCAGAAGCCTGCACGGAGTTGGGGTTGGCGTGGGAAGCGAATGTGATGAGTGCGCATCGAACGCCGGACGATGTGGCGGACTACGCGCGGCGAGCGCATCAGCGCGGTTTGCGGGTCATCATTGCCGGGGCGGGTGGCGCAGCGCATTTGGCAGGCGTGGTGGCGGCACTGACGCCACTGCCCGTGATTGCGGTGCCGATTGAGACCAAACTGGCTGGCGGTCTGGATTCGTTGTTGGCGATGGTGCAAATGCCGGCGGGCGTGCCGGTGGCGACGGTGGCGGTCGGCGGCGCGCGCAATGCTGGCATCCTTGCGGCGCAGATTGTTGCTTCTGGCGATCCAGCGCGCACTGCACAGATGCTCGAATTTAAGCAACGGCTGGCTGAGCAGGCGCGGGGCAAGAACCAAAAACTCCAGCAGCAACTATGACTGGCGGTCGGCACGAACGGTTGCCGTTGTTGCTGCTGGTAGTGTATCTGGTTTTGTTCGCCGCATTGGCGGTGCGGCCGTATGCGCGGGATGTGTGGTGGACGGAGAATCTGACAATCATTCCGGTCGTGGTGGTGTTGGTGGTGTTGTACGCGACGGGGATCCGGTTCTCGAACACGGCATACGTCCTGATGAGTTGCCTCATTTATCTGCACACGATTGGCGGGCACTACACGTTTGAACGGGTGTCATTGGGCTGGGTGACGGAGTTGTTCGGCTTCGAGCGCAACCACTACGACCGGCTGGCGCATTTCACAGTCGGTTTCTATGCGTATCCGATTGTGGAACTGTTGCTTGGCCGGCGCTGGGTGCCGAAGCCGGTCCTCGCGTATTTGTTCGGCTTCTTTGCGATTGCCGGGGTGGCGGCGATTTACGAAATCTTTGAATGGCAATACGCCATCCGCAGTGACGCGGCGGCGGGGCTGGCGGTGTTGGGCAGTCAGGGCGACATGTGGGACGCCCAAAAGGACATGTTGGCCGATTCACTCGGCGCCATCGTTGGCGTCGGACTGTACATTCTGTTGCACCGGAAGATTCGACTCGAAAAGACGGCCGGGATTGTCTGGGGTCGGGGGGGAGGAGGTTGAGCCGTGCCCGAACTTGCGTATGTGAACGGACAATTCATGCCGCTGGCCCACGCCACGGTATCGGTGGAGGACCGGGGTTTCCAATTTGCCGACAGCGTCTATGAAGTGCTGCGTACCTACAACTGTCAGCCGTTTGCTCTCGACGAGCATCTCGCCCGGCTGCGGCGGAGTTTGGCCGCCATCGCACTCGATTATCGCACGGAACCGTTGCGAGAAATCATTGAAGAAGCGGCGCGCCGGGCGGCGTTCCCGGAGGCGATCATCTACCTTCAAATCACCCGCGGGGTTGCGCCCCGCAACCGCGCCATTCCCCCCGAAGTGAAACCGACGTTGGTGCTGACGGTTCGCGAACTCGTGCCGCACCCGGAATGGGAGGCACACGGTATTTGCGTCATCACCGTGCCAGACAACCGGTGGGGCCGGTGCGACATTAAAACAGTCGGGTTGTTGGCCAATGTGCTCGCTCATCAAGCTGCCCGCCAGGCCGGAGCGCAAGACGCAATTTTCGTGGAGAGCGATGGCACGGTCAACGAATCCACCGCCGGCAATGTGTTCGTTGTGCAGGGCGGTCAACTGCGAACCCCGCCGAAGAGCCACCGGATTCTCGCCGGGATCACTCGGGACAAGCTCATGGAAATCATGCCTGTTGTGGAAGCGCGGGTCAGCCAAGACGACTTGCTCGGCGCCGATGAGGTGTTCTTGACCGCCACTACGGTGGAAGTCGTGCCGGTGGTTGCGGTTAATGGCAAGCAGATCGGCTCCGGCAAGCCAGGGCCAATCACGAAACAGGCTTGGGCGACGTTCCGTAAAAACTTTCGGCCGGCAGCCTTGTCGCACGGCTGACTTGGTCGCGGATGGCATCCAGTTCGGCGTCGGAGAGCGCCGTGACAAACGTCCATGCCGGCACGCCGTCCACCACGGTCAGCGCCGGCCGGGCGAGGGTGCAAATTTGCACGAGTTTGATGTTGCCAATGTCGCGCAGCCGCTCGCTGTAGGCGGCGATTTCTTCCGCGGACGGTCCGGCGCCGCGAATTTTCAGAAATAAACTTTGAATCACCACGGGCCGTTCCTGCGCGCAGCCCTTGATGTTCCTGAGGATGTTGGCGAACGGGATGGTGGAGCGGTTGACGCGGCGATAATACTCCTCCGTGCCGGCGTCGAGTTTGGCCCAGACTTCGCCCTCATGGGCGTCCATGACTTCCAGCCCGCGTTTGACGTCCGGTCGGCCCAGCCCACCGGCGTCGGTGATGAGGATGATTTTGACGCCGGGTGGCTTGACGCGAGCGATCATCGCCACGGTCTCGGAAAAATTGCGGAGCGTGGTCGGTTCGGCGTCGCCGCTGAGGGCGATATCATTGAGGCGCAGATGGTCCGGCGGCACGCCGGCGAATTGCGGGAGGCGCGAAAAATCCAACTGCAGGATTTCGCGAAGTTCCTGCTCGGCGACGGCGAGGTCAAACTCGGTGACCGGTGAGGGTGTGGAACGATCCACCTGGCAATACAGGCAGTTGAAGTTGCAGATTTTGTCCGGGTTGGTGTTGAGGCCGATGGAAATGCCATGGCTGCGCCGGGACAG
>CALBCO010000084.1 GCA_937927265.1 uncultured Verrucomicrobiae bacterium
GGTGCCGGTGGGAGTTGTTTGTGGCGGTCTGGAACCCTGAGTCGCCAGCGGCTGACTGTCCCCACAGCCAGCCCCGCCGTTGTTCCATCGGTTACCCGTCGCCACATTCTACCACCCCCCTACAAAACTTGCAGTGCGCCCCACGCTGTTTTGCTGGCCGAACTGTTGAAATCCCGAAGGATTCCGATACTCCATCCCCCGAAAAAAACTGAAATCCCCCTCCAGTAGCGGAAGTCGGGATAGCAACGGGCTGTCCGTGGGCCTACGCCACGCTGGCCGCCGACCGCTTCCTTGCCCCGCTAGCCGCTCACGGTGTGGACTTGCGAGAAGTCGAGATCCGCACCGCTCTGGGCATTGAGTTCGAAGGCGATACCGTTCGTCTGCGCCCCGGGGTTTTCATCTGCCGCATCGACCAGCAGCCGCGACGGGTGCGGTCCGTTGGAGTTACTGGCCCAGAAAGCCTCTCGGTTGAGTCCGACAATCTTTTTGCTTCCACCTCTCTCCCGTGGAGTATCTTCTTACCCCCAAGGCGGGTCACGATGTACCGGGGCATTCGAAATTTTCTCCGTCCCGCGGGGACGTTGATCTCGTTCTTTCCTTTTTGGCGCGTTGCCGTTAATTTAGGGGCGTTATCAACTCGTGATGAGGAGGTCAGTGTGAGCCACCGGCACCGATACCAAGTACGCCGCGTGATCGAGACCACCCTCGTGTTGTTGCGGCGCGTCTGCGAGACGGCCGAGGCGCTCGGGGGGCAGGCCGGGCTGCGCGATATGTCGGGGACATTGGGTCAGTTGCGCGCGGCCGAACAACAGCTCACGGCGCTCGAGGGGGCGGCGGCGAACACTGGTGCCGACGGCCAGCACGCGCTCGGCGAGCAGGCAGCCGAGCTGTTTGATGACCTGCGCCAAGCCGTGAGTGTCTTAAACCGCGACTTGGTTCCGTCCGGCGAATCGCTGGCGACCATTGAACAGTGGGTGCGGTTCCGCGCGGATTGCTACGCGCTGGGCCAACATCTGCTTCGGCAACAGTTGCGGCTGCGTGTGGGAGGTCCGCTGCGATTATTTCGGTTGCTCGCGCCCGAGATGGCACAGGCGAACGCGTGGCGGCTCGGATGGTATTACGCACGGCGCCCCCTTCGGGCGGGGCGAGTTTTGCGCGAGTTGGCGCTGGCGTTGCCGGCTTGGTTTTGGCTTGCAACAGGCTTGGGCATGTTTTTGGTTGCCCAAGCGACGATGTTTCTCGTCACCGAATACCAACGGGGGCCGCTGGTTGCGCTGCCCGTGGCTGAGGGGGGGGCGACAGCACCGTCGGATCCGACCACCCTCGCCACCGAATTGGCCCGGCGGGGGCTGGAGATGTTGCGGGAAAATCGCGCCGCCGATGCGTTGTTGGCAGCGCAGCAGGCGCTCGCCCACGACTCCACCCACGAGCAGGCTCGCTGTTTGCACGCGATGGCGTTGGTTGATTTGGGACTGTCCGCGGAAGGCGTGGCCGCCTATCGCGAACTACTGCGGGATTACCCGGTGAACATCACCGCGCTCAACAACCTCGCGGACATCTTGGCCACCCATCCCGACCCCGCGCTCCGCAACGGGAGCGAGGCCGTTGAACTTGCCAGCACTGCCTGCCTGTTGACGGGGCAGCAAAACCCCGTGTATCTCGCGACGTTGGCGGAAGCGCATGCGGAGGCGGGGAACCTCGCGGAAGCGCGCGCCACCGCCGAACGCGCCATCGAGTTGGCTCGGCAACGAGGTCAGGTGGAACTCGTCGAGACCATCAACAACCGATTGCTTTGGTTCGAGGCCGGATTGGCCGTGCGGCAGCCGTCGCGCATGGCGACGTGGATGTTCAGTCTGCCGGAATTGAATCTCGCCCCGCCGTCGCGCCGCCATGTTCTGCCTGTCCCGGTGACCGTCCCGGAGCAAACCCGATAACGAGCCCGATCGTTGTGGGGCGGATGTGAAATCAGGGCCTGGCGAGCGCGCGCAAAACGGGAACTGCTTCTGCCCGGACGGCCAATGTGTAGCGGGAGGTTCACCGCTGAGGCTCAAACAGTTTGTGCGCAAGAGGACGAGTGGAGGCCGTGAGAGTCGTCAGCCAAAGCTTGCAGGGCCGGGCGGGGTCGGGTAATCATGCCCCCATGTCTGCCAAACTCTACGATGCGAAATTCATTTGGATGGATGATCACGGGCGCGGACGGCAACGGCATGTGTTGTTCCGTCGCCGATTTCATTTGCGCGCTACGCCGCGCCAGGCGCAGTTGCATCTGTTTGCGGATACGCGTTACCGGCTTGTCGTGAACGGCCACACGGTTGGCCATGGACCGGCTCGGTTTCATGTCGCGCATCCCGAATACGACACCCACGAGATCAGCCGGTATCTTCGGCGCGGAGCGAACGTCATCACTGTGTTGGTCAACAGCCACGGGCGCGGGACGTTTTCGGCGGATGCCAGCATTGGCGGGTTGATTGCCTGGGGCAAGATTGGCGGGGTGAATGTTGCTACGGGGCCGGAATGGGAAGCGGTGGAGGTGACCGCATTTAGCCGGGATTCGTTACCGTTGTCGTTTGCGTTGGGGCCAGCAGAAATACTCGATGCGCGACAGTGGCCGGACGAGTCAAAACGCTGGCCGGCAGCGGTGGTGTTGGCCAATCCACAGCATTGGGGGCCGTTGTCGTCGCGCAGTATTCCGTTGTTGGATGAGCGTGAGGTGTGGCCTTCTCGGTTGCTCGGTACCTTTGCAGCACGGCGGCCCATCGCGGAGGACATTTACCATGTCACGGTCTGCAATCTTGAGGACCATGCAGATCCGATGCACCGTTGGCCCGCAGCGTTGATGACGTATCTTCATTCACCACGTGAGCAGGAGATTATTTTTGGGGCGGGCTGGGGGTGGTATTTCGTCAACGGCGAAGAAGTGAAGCCGATTCCGAATGGCCGCCCCGTGGAGTCACGGCAGGAGTTTCCCGTCAAGCTGCGGGCGGGGTGGAACGCGTTTTTGGCTACCAATACGGTCAACGGTGATGTGTGGGAATTTGTGTTGAGTTTGCCGCAGGCGGCAGGGGTGTCAGTCAGCGCCGAGCGTGAAATCGGTTCCGCGCACACGTTCTGGCTGGCGGGGCCGTGGCAGCAAGATGTTCAAACCCTGAAGGCGGAACTGGGGAAGCTGACCGAGCACAGTCAGTTGCCGACTCGATTGGGGGGCTGGCGGCCGTGGCGGCGGGACCACGTGGCACATTCGCCGTACTTCGATCGTTGCTGGGATGAACTCACTCCTCTGCCAACCGGCGCGGTGCCGACGGACGGCAGCGGGCTGGTGTTGCTGTATGATTTTGGGACGGAAGTGCTGGTGCGTCCGACGTTGGAGTTCACGGCGGCACCGGGGACAATGGTGGATTTGCATTACACCGAGCGGGTGGTGAACGGTCAGGCGTTGCACGGAGTGCAAGGAGTGCACATGGCCGAGCGGTATATTGCCCGGGCAGGCCGGCAGGTGTGGCAGACCTTGCATCCACGGGGGATGCGGTACCTCGAAGTGATCGTGCGCGGTGATTTGGCAAAGTTCACCTTGCACAAGGTAGCGGGCACGCGGGCGAATTATCCGGTGATGGACGTGGGCCAATTCAAATGCTCGGATCCGGTGTTGAATCAGATCTGGAAAGTGGGGCGCGACACGGAAGCCGTGTGCATGGAGGATGTGTTCGTGGATTGCCCGTGGCGCGAACGCGGGTTGTACACGGGTGATATGCTCGTGCAGTACTACATTAACCTCGCCACGTTTGGTGACCACCGGTTGATGCGGCGGTGCATCAAGTTGTTTTTTGAGACGCAGGGTGAGAACGGATTGTTGAGGGCGTGTTCGCACGCGCTGGAGATTGGCCGGCATCCCGATTACACGGCGGTGGCGGTGCAGGCCGTGTGGCATTATTGGGCCCGGTCAGGTGACAAGTCGCTGGCGCGGGAACTCAAGCCGCAGATTCAGAAATTGCTGGCGGGCTTGGCGGCGGGCGAAGCGCCGGGCGTGGGATTGTTCGATGGGAGTGGGTGGTCGCCGTACATTGATTTAAGCAAGCTGGACCGCGACGGGATCAGTTGCGCGTTGAACTGCTTCTATCACGGCGCATTGACTGCCGGGGCGGCGTCGATGAAGTTGCTCGGCGACCTGCAGGCAGCTCGGCAGTACACGAAGAAAGCCGCTGCCGTGGCGGCCGCGATTCGTCGGGAGTTTTGGAGCGACCAATATGGCGCGTTTGTGGATCGGCGGGCTGCGGACGTGCCGGGCAGTGAACCCTCGGTGGCCGGCAACACGTTGGCGTTGTTGCATGGCATCGCGACCCCGGCACAGGCGAAACGAGCATTGGCGTGGTTGGTGGATGCGCTGGCACATAATTTCCGTGTGCCGGAACCGAAAAAGAATTCCGAGTGCAATGTGCTTTCGTATTTCTCGTTCTACTCGCTGGCGGTGTTGTACGCGGCCGGCAAGGTGAGGGAGGCGGAGGCGTTTATCCGCGACAACTGGCGGTACTCGCTGGAACGCGGCGCGGTCACGTGGTGGGAGTATTTCGTGGATACGAACAACAGCTTGTGCCACGCCTGGTCAGGATGTCCGACGCACTACTTGTCCACACAGGTACTTGGGGTGCAGTTCCCCGAACCCGGCAATCCGAACCGGGTGCGGATCGCCCCGCGACCAGGGACGTTGACATGGGCAGAGGGTGTGTATCCGCATCCGCTGGGCAGCATCACGGTTTCGTGGCGAAGGGTGGCAGGGAAACTGGCGGTAGATTACACCGCGCCGAAAGGCGTGCGCGTGGAGGTGGAGCAACAACGGGCTGGGTAGGTTGACCTGCGCTGGGTCCGCCCCGCCGTCGGCTTACTCC
>CALBCO010000085.1 GCA_937927265.1 uncultured Verrucomicrobiae bacterium
GCGGGGTTTTGGGGTGGCTGGCCGCGATGGTCGCGGTCTCGCTGGAGGCGGCGCTGATTGTTGTCCCTACGGACACGAACTGGAGCGCGGTGACGGGCGGCTCCGGGCCGGGCGGGCTGCCCGACACCACCGACACGGTCATGGTGAGCGTGACGGATTTCAACCCGGACGCCGTGGACTTCGTTTCGCTAAGCACGACCAGCAGTTTTGAAATCGTTGTCGGTCCGGTGCTGATCGTGACACCGGACGATGTGTCCCGGGCGTACGGCCAGACGAATCCGGTGTTGACCGGATCGCTTATGAGTGTTCAACCCAGCGATAACATCACGGCCACCTATTCACCACAAGCCATCCCAACCAGCCCGATCGGAAACTATCCGATCATTCCAACACTTGTGGACCCAGACGGGAAACTCACCAATTACATGGTCATTACCAACTTCGGCACATTGACCGTGACCCAGGCAGCACTGACCGTGACGGCGAATCCGAAGACCAGGGTGTTCGGCGAGCCGGATCCGCTTCTAACCTAGCAGATCACGAGCGGGGCGCCGGACAATGGCGACACGCTCACCCGGCGTCCAGACACGCGTGTCAGGTGAAAACGCTGGAACGTATCCTATCCTGTAAGGTACGTTGAACGCTTCAAGCAACTACGCGCTTACGTTCACTTGGACGAACCTCACAATCCTGAAGTCCAACGCGGTGGTGGTTTTGGGGGATTTGAGCCACATGTATGACGGGATGGGCAAGAGTGCGAGTGCGAGCACGGTGCCGGCGGGGTTAAACGTGGTGTTGACTTACGACCGGAGCTCAATGCGCCCACGAACGTCGGCAGCTACACGGTGGTTGGGACGGTTGTGGAGTTGAACAACGAGGGTTCGGCGACCAACACGCTGGTCATCCTGCCAGCGACGACGCCGTTCCCGATCACATATATCGGCGTCAGCAACGGCGTCGTCACGATCGCATGGGATGCGATTAGCAACCGGACGTATCGGGTACAATACGTGACGAACGTTTCGGACACGAACTGGACCGATCTGACGCCGGATGTGACCGCGGATGGTCCGTCGGCCAGCCAGACCAACGCGGTCGGCAACGACGCGCGCCGATTCTATCGGGTGTTGCTGCTGCCATGATGGCGCCGCATTTCCAGAGGGTCGGGACGAACATTGCAACAAACCAAGTTGAGGAATGCGCCATTCGATTCAACTGGATGGGTTCGGTGTGAGGCTGCGCCCGGTCCACGCCGACGACGCGCCGTTTATCGTGTGGTTGCGCGGCCTGGAGCACGCCAAGGGACGCATTGGCGACACCACGCCCGGCATCGCGGGCCAAGTGGCGTGGCTGAAGGCTTACTTCGAGCGGCCGGGAGATTACTACTTCATGATTGAAACCGAAGGCGGCGTTCCGGTGGGCACGCAGGGCGTCTATGATTTGCGTGGCGCGTCTGCGGAAGTCGGGCGTTGGGTGATCCGGCCCGGGGTTCAAGCGGCCGTTCCCAGCTACGTGCTGATTCTGGACTTCGCGTTCAAGAAACTGGAACTGCGGGAACTGCGGGCCACGACCATCGTTTCCAATCGCGGAATGATCTCGCTGAACCGGAAGGTCGGGTTCGAACAATTCCGCATCGAGCCCGCGGCCCGGATTATCAACGGCCAGCCGGTGGACATCGTCCATTGCCTGTTGCGCGCCGAGACATGGTTTCGAACCCGCGAAATCCTGCTGCCCTTGGCCCAGGTGGCGGAGCGGCTTGTGCGGGAGTGGGAGCAGGAACAGTTGCTTTCGCGCCCGGAACCGCCGCGCGGCATTCGGGGCGAAGACGGGTAAAGCCATGCGCTCACGGTCCCCCACTGCCGCCAAACGCCCCCGCCGGTCTGGTACTCCGGCCCCGCGCTGTTGTTGTTTTTGGCGATGGCCTTGGGGCTGTGCGTTGGTCCGCTGCGCACCCGAACGCGCCCGCTGTGCAGTTCGGCGGCGGCATCCGCTTCGCTGACAGTGTGCGCCTGAGCGGCTGGCGGCTGCGGTTCGCGCAGACGTAGGAATCTGACTCTGCATGAGCATGTTGGTTCAGGATTTTTTGGAACAAAGCGCTGACCGGCGACCGGACAAGATCGCCCTGGTCTGCGGCGCGCGTCGGTTGAGTTACGGGCAGATCGAGGCGACGGCGAACCGACTGGCGCACGGGCTGCGGGCGGGCGGGGTGCGGCGGGGCGACCGTGTGGCGCTGTATTTGAACAACACTGTCGAGGCGGTTGTGGGCATCTTCGCCGCGCTCAAGGCGGGCGGTGTGTTCGTAGTGATCAACCGCACGACCAAGGCCGACAAGCTGCTCTACGTCCTCAAGAATTGTCGGGCGAGCGCATTGCTGACCGACGAACGGGCGCTGGGCGGCGGTTTCGCGGAGCGGCTCCTGAGCGACGTGCCTTCGCTCCGGTTGATGATCTGCTGTGGCACGGGCGCGGACCTTGACGAGACGGAGCGGGTGGCCAGTTTGGAAAGTGTTCTGGCCTGCGGCTCGGAGGCGCGCCCCGCCCGGTGTAACATTGACCTGGACCTGGCGTGTTTGATCTACACCTCCGGCACGACCGGTGAGCCGAAGGGCGTCATGTCCGACCACAGCAACGTCGTCTTCGCGTCCGGTTCGATCATTGAGTATCTGCGCAACCGCGAGGACGACGTCGTCATCAATATCCTGCCCCTCTCATTCGATTACGGTCTCTATCAACTCCTGATGACATTCCGGTTCGGAGGCACGCTCGTGCTGGAGAATTCGTTTGTTTATCCGACGGCGATTTTGCAAACGATGGCACGCGAGCGCGTCACGGGCCTGCCCGGCGTGCCCACGCTTTTTGCGATGTTGCTGCAAATGGATTTGTCGTCCTATGACCTGCGCAGCCTTCGCTACATCACCAACACCGCCGCCGCGCTGCCGCCGAGCCACATCGCCGAACTGCGCAAAAAATTTCCCGGCGTGACGATCTACTCGATGTACGGGCTCACCGAGACCAAACGCACGCTCTATCTGCCGCCGGAGTGGATTGATTGCAAGCCCGGCTCGGTCGGCATCGCCATTCCGGGCACGGAGGTCTGGATTGAGGATGCCCAAGGCCGGCGGCTCGGTCCGGGCGAGGTTGGCGAACTGGTCGTACGCGGGCGCCATGTGATGCGCGGCTACTGGGACGCGCCCGAGGCCACGGCGGCGCGATTCCGCCCCGGCCCGATTCCCGGCGAGCGCCTCTGCTACACCGGCGACCTGTTTCGCATGGACGAGGAGGGCTTCCTGTATTTCGTCGGTCGCAAGGACGACATCATCAAAAGTCGCGGCGAAAAAGTTGCGCCCAGGGAGGTTGAAAACGTCCTTCACGCCCTGGAGGGCGTGGTGGAAGCGGCGGTGGTCGGGGTGCCGGATCCGGTGCTTGGCCAGGCGATCAAGGCGGTGATTGTCCGCGCACGACCCGATCTGACCGAGACGCGCGTGCTCGCTCATTGCCGGGCGCATTTGGAGGATTTTATGCTGCCCAAGTGGGTCGAGTTTCGCGACTCGCTCCCCAAATCCCCCTCGGGCAAGGTGCGCAAGGAGGAACTGATCTGATGTGCGGGATCGCCGGCATCTACAACCGACTGCATCCGCGCCCGGTGGCTGAAGGCGATTTGCGTCAGATGCTGGCGCCGCTGCGCCATCGGGGGCCCGACGAGTTCGGCTTGCTCCTGGACGGGGAAGTCGGTTTGGGCAACGCGCGGCTGAGCATCATAGACCTCAGCGGCGGCAGCCAGCCCATTGCCAACGAGGACGAGTCGCTCTGGATCGTCTTCAACGGCGAAATTTTCAACTACGTCGAACTGCGTCCCGAACTGGAAGCGCGCGGCCACCGCTTCCACACCGCCTCGGACACGGAGGTGATCCTCCATTTGTTCGAAGAGTTCGGCCCGGATGGGGTGCATCGGCTCAACGGTCAGTTCGCCATCGCTATTTGGGACCGGCGGCGGCGCGCCCTGTTCCTGGCGCGCGACC
>CALBCO010000086.1 GCA_937927265.1 uncultured Verrucomicrobiae bacterium
AATATACTTTTTTTGTCTTGCATGTATTGGTAGGGCGCGACCGCCGGGCGCGCCGAAAGCTGTTCAGCAATAAAACGCATCGGCGTGCCCGGCGGGCGCGCCCCACCGGGAGATATGATGAAAGCACTGGAGCCGGCCGACCGTGAGTTTCTGGGTTTGGTGGCCCGCGCGGCGTTTAGCAACCCGTTCACCGACGAGTACGAGCAACTGCTCGCCCAGATTGCCGGCGGCGCGCCGCTCGCCGACCGCTGGAACGAACAACTCCACCGGCTCGCCGCTGCCGGGGTAACCGATTTCCGACCGTTCAGCGGCGAAGACCGCGACCTGCTCCGGTACGCGTTCCTCTACGAGATTTATCACCGGTACATGACGGCATTCGACGAACTCATTGCCGAGCAAATCGCCGCCGGGGAACGCAGCGTGCCGGTGCCGTTCGCCAACAAGGCGTTCGCACTGTTCAGCCGCCGTGGATTTACCGCCGAGGAAGCCCGCCGCTATTTTGCGATTCTGTTTCAAATCCGCCGCGCCTACTACTTCATTGATCGGAGTCTGATTGGCCGCAGCGCGTGCATGAAGGAGTTACGCCGGCGACTGTGGAACAACGTCTTCACCTACGACATCCGCCGCTACGAATCGCATCTGTGGAACCGGCTCGAAGATTTCTCAACGTTGCTGCTCGGCGAGACCGGCACCGGCAAAGGTACCGCCGCCGCGGCCATTGGCCGGTCCGGGTTCATCCCCTTCGATGTCAAGAAAGGCTGTTTTGCGGAGAGTTTCATGCGCAGTTTTGTGGCGCTGAACCTGTCGCAGTTCCCGGAAACGCTGATCGAGTCGGAGTTGTTCGGCCACCGCAAAGGGGCGTTTACGGGCGCCGTCGAAGATCATCCAGGCGCGTTGGCCCGGTGCAGTCCGTACGGCGCAATTTTTCTCGATGAAATCGGCGACCTCAGCGTGCCCGTGCAGATCAAACTGCTCCAAGTGTTGCAGGAACGCACGTTCACGCCGGTGGGCAGCCACGAAAAGCTGCGCTTTCGCGGGCGGGTCATCGCGGCGACCAACAAGCCGCTCGACCAACTCCGCGCCACCGGCCAGTTCCGCGACGATTTCTATTACCGGCTCTGCTCGGACATCATCACCGTGCCGCCGTTGCGCCAGCGGATTTGGGAAGATAGGCGCGAATTGGATGACCTGTTGGCCAGCATTCTGCAGCGTCTCACAGGGACGGCAGCGTTACCGGTGGAGTTGCCGGTGGATTATCCGTGGCCGGGTAATGTTCGCGAACTGGAGCAAGCGATCCGTCGCATTCTGCTGACGCGGGAGTACCGAGGCGACCTCCGGGTGGTGGCTCCGGACTTGTGTGCGCAGTTGCAGGCCGGGGTTGCCGCCGGGACGCTGGATGCCGATGCGTTGCTGGCGGGTTATTGTCGGTTGTTGTACGAGTGGCACGGCACGTACGAAGAGGTCGCCCGCCGCACCAATTTGGACCGGCGTACCGTGAAGGCGTATCTCGAAAAGAAATTTCCGATTGGCGGTCACGGGGAGACGGCGTAAACTGCGCGGACGAGTTTCGGCAACGATGAGAGGTCATCATGGGCGGGTTTTTTGGCATAGTTTCGCAGGCAGATTGTGTCAGCGATTTGTTTTACGGGACGGACTATCATTCGCACCTCGGCACGCAACGCGGCGGTTTGGCCGTGTACCACGGGACCGGTTTCACGCGATTCATTCACGACATCCGCAATGCCCAGTTCCGATCCAAGTTCGAGCAGGACATTCTGAAGATGAAAGGCCGAATGGGTATCGGCGTCATCAGCGATCAGGAAGACCAACCGCTGCTCATCAGCTCGCACCTCGGCAATTACGCGCTGGTGACGGTGGGGCGCATCAGCAACACGGCGGAGTTGGTCAAGAAGGTGTTTGGGATGCGGATGGCCCACTTTTCGGAGATGGGCAGCGGCGAAATCAATCCGACGGAACTCACGGCCATCTTCATCAATCAGGGCCAGAGTTTTGGCGAAGGCATTGCCATTGCCCAACAGGGCATTCAAGGCTCGTGCTCGTTGTTGTTGCTGACTGACCAAGGCGTGTACGCGGCGCGCGACCGACTCGGCCGTACGCCAGTGATCCTCGGTTGCAAGGCTAACAGCTACGCAGTGACGCTGGAATCCTGTGCATTCCCCAATCTGGGTTATGAGTACGTGCGCGATCTTGGCCCCGGTGAGATTGTGCGGCTCACGCCGGAGGGTATCGAGCAAATGGCGCTACCCGGTCATCGTTGTCAGATCTGTGCGTTTCTCTGGGTGTATTACGGCTATCCGGCCTCGACCTATGAAGGCCAGAACGTCGAAGATGTCCGCAACCGGTGCGGCGCGGCGCTCGCCAAGAACGACGCGACCCCGGTGGATGTCGTCGCCGGCATCCCCGACTCTGGCACCGGCCATGCCATCGGCTACGCCACCGCAAAAGGGTTGCCCTACCGGCGGCCGTTTGTGAAATACACGCCAACCTGGCCGCGCAGTTTCATGCCGCAAGATCAATCCACTCGCGACCTCGTGGCCCAAATGAAGCTCATTCCGATCAAGGAACTCATCCAGGGCCAGCGGCTGTTGTTCTGCGAGGACTCCATCGTGCGCGGCACCCAACTCAAAGACACTGTTCAGCGCTTGTACGATTGCGGTGCGAAAGAAATCCACATGCGGCCGGCCTGTCCGCCGTTGGTGCATGGGTGCAAGTTCCTGAATTTCTCCCGGTCGCGTTCGGAGCTGGATCTGGCGGCTCGCCGCGCGATCAAGGAACTCGAAGGCAACGCCGACCACGCGCTGGAAGAATACGCCAACCCCGACACCGCTCGGCATGCCGCGATGGTCGAACGCATCCGGCAACGGTTGGGCTTGACCAGTTTGAAATATCAGAGGTTGGATGACTTGGTTGCGGCGATTGGCCTGCCGAAAGAAAAACTCTGCACCTACTGCTGGAACGGCAAGGAATAGATACTACGGGGAAACACCATCATTTCATGAATAGCCAGCCCAATGAATTGACTCTGTCATGACCGACACTTCGTCATCTCCCTCGACTGCAAACTTGGATCAGTGTTTCCGCGACCTCGCCCAACAAGGTTTTATTCCGTTGTTGGTGCGCCAGGCGGCCGAGCCCCACCTGGTGCCGTTGGATTCCCGATTGTTTTTGCATTGGGTCAGCAATGGCGCCACGCCGCCGGCGGGGACGTTGGTTGCTTTTCCCTGTCAGAACAATGGCGAAAGCGACTCCTTTTCGCCGCTGGAGCTCCGCCGGCTTCAACTATTGACTCAGCGGTATCTCGATCACGAATACGTCCAAGCGACGTCCTTGGTTTCCCACCAAGGCCACCGATTATATGTGGATTGGCCAAACGCACACGGCTTGCAGTTTTCATGTGGAATCACCGGCATACATAGTACGAGTTTGGTTTCTTCCATGCGGCTGGTCTTTCCGGCGGTTACGGCTTATCCGGTCGACGATTACGATGTTCAAGGGCATCCCCGTCGTCAATGGGTGCGTCCGTTTGAGGTTCCCATGCACACACTGCTTGGTTCGGACCATTCTGACCGCGCGGCGCGGCTCGCCGCCCGGTTTGGCGTACAGGTCATCGGTGAAATTTCCCAGTTGGCGAGCGAAGCGACCGAAAGACGGGTGATTACCACGGTGTGTCAATTATTGGCCGCCTTTGCGCGCGCGGTGACCACCACGGCGCACCGGCCAACGATTTTTGCTGACGGCTGCGGCGTGGCGTTGGCCATTGCAGCCGTGCCGCGGCTGGCGGATGTTTTGATCAAATGTCTTGCCCAACGCGTGGCCCCGGTGGTCAGTGATGTCGCTCGTGTCGCGCTCCATCCAGTTGGCTCTGCATCCTGGCGGTTGGGCACGTTGGAAGTGCCGCTGTTGTTGACCATTCATCCCTCGTTCGATCATCCGATCCGGTAACCACACATGCGTGTGATCCCTCTCGACCGCCACCGACGGACTGCAATCGACCGGTTTTGGGATTTGTCGGCCGATTTGTATCGTGATTCTCCCCAATGGTGTCCCGGTTGGCGGCCGGCGCAACGCTTGTTGCTGGACCACAGGCGTCATCCGTTCTACGAACATTCGGAAGCGGAGTTTTTTGTCGCGGAAGACGGTGTGCGGATTGTTGGGCGCATTGCGGCGATTCATAACCGTCATTATCAGGAATATCATGGCCGTCCCACCGGATTTTTTGGATACTTTGACGCCGTCCCGGAGGAAGCGGTAGTCAACGCGTTGGTGAACGCGGCGGCCGCTTGGCTGCGCGACCGGGGTCTGACCGAGATGGTGGGGCCGTATGGACTATTGCGGCTGGATGGGGGCGGGGTGTTGGTGGAGGGATTTGAACACCCGGCAGCCATGGGCATTGCCTACAACCATCCCGATCATGACCGACTGCTGCACGCCGCCGGTTTGCAAAAATACACCGATTATCTATCGGGCCGGCTGGACTGGGGCGATCATCTGCCGCCCCGCTTGCGAGCTCTCAGCGAGAAAATCCAGCAACGCCATGGTTTTTCCGTTCAGTCATTTCGCACAGCAACCGACTTACAACGGTGGGTGCCACAGTTGGCTGCCGCCTATGAAACGTCGTTCAAGGATCATCTGGATTATTATCCGCGCACTCCGGCTGAGCGGGATTGGATCCGATCCGAAATGTTGCGTGTAGCCGACCCGCGCTTGATCAAACTGATCCTGCACGACAACACCGTGGCCGGGTTTCTCTTTGCTTTTCCGGACTTGCGCGACGGTCTGCGCCGGAGTCAGGGACGGCTGTGGCCGTGGGGTTGGTATCACCTCGCGCGCGCCCGACATCGCCCCGATTGGTGCGACATCACGCATATGGGATTGCTACCGCAGTTTCGCCGCCGCGGCGCCACGCTGCTGCTGTACGCCGAATTGGAGGCAACCCTGTACGCGCACGGATACCGGCACGTGGAAGTCCCGCTGGTCGAGGAGGGCAACACGCTCAGCCGGGCAGACTTGGAAGCTGTCGGAGTACGCTGGTACAAACGGCACCGAATCTACCGGGGGACACTCACAGAAAACGGGCTCAGGTCAGTTGACGGCGAAACCGTGCCACACATGCGAGAAAAAGAGCCAATCCCATCCCGGCCAGAACCAGTAAATGCCCGAGGTAATCGGTGAAAGTTGCGCCTTTCAAAACCACGCCGCGCGTCAGGTCCAAGAAAAACGTCACGGGCAGCAACTGTCCGATTGCATAAAAAATCCACGGCATCGTCTCCCGCGGGAAAATGTAACCGGAAAAAAACACCGAGGGCAGCAGGAGCGTCAGGCCCATCTGCAGTGCCTGCTCCATTGTGCGCGCCCATGTGGACAACAACAGGCCCAAACTCAACAATGCAAACACGTAAAGCACCGTGGCCACCCCCAATAGGAGCAAACTTCCGACAAT
>CALBCO010000087.1 GCA_937927265.1 uncultured Verrucomicrobiae bacterium
CAGACGATTCGAAGGGATTTGCTTCGCCCTTCAATCCCATTTCTCGTTTGCGCACAAGACAGCGTCGGTGGTCGTGACAGTGACTCACGCGCCAAATTTGTCGAGGCGGCGGGCGTGGGCTTGCATCAAGCGCAGGAGATACTTGGCCGGCATCACACCGATGCTGCCGAGGTTGCCGGCGCGCTCGGTGAATCGTTCCAAACCATCCCAACCGCTGATCTCACTGGTGATCATCACCGGCTGCGGATGCCAACTGTGACCCTTGACAGGCACCGGTGTGCTGTGATCACCCGTCACAACTAACACGTCGGGTTTGGCGGCAATGAGCAGAGCCAGGGCGGCATCGGCTTCCTCAATCGCAGCGACTTTCGCTTCGAAATTACCATCTTCACCAGCCGCGTCGGTCGGTTTGACATGGACAAAGACAAAGTCATAAGTCTTGAGCGCTTCGACTGCCATGGTGAATTCTTCGGCGAGCGAGTGGGCGACTTCGATTTTGGTCATGCCGACGAGTTGAGCAAGACCTTTGTACATGGGATAAATGGCGATGCAGGCGGCTTTGAGACCGTAGCGGTCGTGGAATGACTCGATCGCTGGTTGATGCGCGATGCCGCGGAGCAGGAAACCATTGGCCGGCTGGCAATCCTTCAAGATCGGCAAAGCCCGTTGTTGGAATTCGGCGACAACTTTTGCCGTTTTGGCATGGCCAGTGGCGACCGCAATCGGCAACCCTTCACGGCCGGGGTCGGTGTTGGTCAGCGGCCCGGCGAGACCGGGCCCACGAAAGACGACGACGAAGCGGTGGCCTTTGCCGGCTTTGATGATGACTTGAACGTCACCGATCTTCTTCACTTTTTTCTGAAGCAGGGCAACTTGTTTTTCGCAGATGCTGGTATCAATGCGTCCCGCGCGTCGGTCGGTGACGATCCCTTGGGCGTCGAGTGTGCAGAAATTGGCGCGGGCGGCCACATCACCGGCTTTCAACTCCAAGCCGAGTCCAAGAGCCTCGATCACACCACGGCCGACTTCGACTTCGAGCGGGTCGTAGCCGAACAAGGCAAGGTGACCGGGGCCGCTGCCGGGGGTGATGCCGGGAGCGACAGGGATGAGGCGCCCCATGGCAGAGCGTTTGGCGAGGTAGTCGAGGTTGGGTGTTCGGGCCATTTCGAGTGGCGTATGGAAACCAGTGGATTCTGTAGCGATGTCGCCGACACCGTCCAAGACTACCAAGGCGAGCTTGGTGTTGTTCGCAATTGTCAAATTTTTATAGACTTGATCATGATTCATTGTGGACCTCCATACTTTAGCCTTGCAACTGGCGTTAAGCCGCGTCATCGTGGCACACGTCGTCACGGGTGTCAAAGCGGAAAATGCGTTGGCGACGTGTTGAAGTGACGCGATTATGATTCGGTCATTTGTATTCAATCAAGGCAAGTTGGTGGGCCAAGATCTTGACTTGGACAGCCTTCGACTAGTCTTGTTTGACAAGGGTTTGCACATCTGGGTGGACATCGAAGGCGGCTCGGATGAAGAGGCCAAGGCGGTGCTCGATGGCGTCTTCGGGTTTCACCCGTTGGCGATTGAGGACTGTTTGGTGCTCAGTGAACGGCCGAAGGTGGATGAGTACGAGACGTATCTGTTTCTGGTGATTCACGCGGTGGACTACACGCGGGGCGCGGAAGAATTTCGCACGTCGGAGTTGAACATCTTTCTCGGCAAAGATTTCGTGGTGAGTTACCATCGCGAGCCGTTGCGCAGTGTGACGGCGACGGTGGCTCGGGTGCTGAAGAATGCCCCGTCGGTAGCGCGCGCGCCGGACCGGCTGACGCACACGATGTTGGATTTTCTGTTCGAGAATTACCGGCCCGTGTTGGAGGAGTTGTCGGCCGAGGTTGCCGAGCTGGAGGGAAAAGTGTTGGCGGGAGCATCGGTGAACATTCTCGGCGACGCAATCAAAGTGAAGTCTGAGGTGCAAAGGCTGCGGCAGATCATCGGGCCGCAACGCGAATTGATCGCGCGTTTTGCGCGGGGGGAGTTCAAATTGGTACGACTGCATCTATTGCCGTACTTTCGAGACTTGTACGACCAGATCATTCGCATTAGTGATTTGGCCGAGGGCTACCGGGATTCGTTGACCAACTTGCTGCAAGTGCATCTCAACTTGCAACAAACCCAAGTCAACGAAGTCATTAAAGTGCTGACGGTGCTGGCGACGTTGGCGTTGCCCATCTTCATCATCACAAGTTTCTACGGGATGAATTTTGGCCATTTCCCACCCGAGGGGAGTTCCGCGACGGTGGCATACAGTTGGGTATTCGGGTTGACTGGGATCTGCACGGGTTTGTTGTATTGGTGGTTGAAACATAAGAAGTGGCTGTGAAGAGTCCTTTTCTCGACAAACTGATCGACCGGCTCGGCCGGGTGGACCCGCAAAGTCTGCAAAGCGTGGTGCTCAAGCTCGCCCGCGAGAAAGGCTTTCTCGAAACCCTGTTCAACACCATCCAGGAAGGGATCATCGTCACGGATGCCGAGGGGCGCATCCGCTATCTTAACGCGGCGGCCAGCCGGTTGCTTGGATTGGATGCCGAGCGTGCGGCTGGGGAACCGTTGGCGCGCCACCTCCGTGACGTGGACTGGGACAAAATCTCAGCCGGCAACAAACGTGAAGGGCAAAAAGTTGCTGCCCACGAATTGGAAGTGTTTTACCCGCGCCATCGGTTCTTGAGTTTCTACATGGTGCCGCTGACGGATCCGGACAACTCGTTGGTCAACGGGCTGGCGGTGATTTTGCAGGATGTGACTGAATCGCGCGCACAGACTGCCGGGGCGATTGAAGCCGAGAAGTTGAACGCGGTCACGTTGTTGGCCGCCGGCGTCGCGCACGAGATTGGCAATCCGCTCAACTCGCTGAACATTCACTTGCAACTGATGGAGCGCGAAACCCGCCAACTGCCGGCGGCGGCGGCGCAACGGTTGCGCGAGGACATTGGCGTGGCGCGCGCGGAGATTGCCCGGTTGGATCGGATCGTCAACCAGTTTTTGCGCGCCATCCGGCCGACCCTGCCGGACCTGAAGCCCTGCGCGGTGAACGAGGTTGTCGAAGCCACGCTGGCATCCTTGGACCGCGAGATTGCCGACCGCGACGTGCTCGTCGAGCGCGAGTTGGCCAATGAGCTGCCGAAGATTTGGGCGGATCGGACGCAGTTGCAGCAGGCGTTTTACAACGTGGTGCGCAACGCCGTGCAGGCGATGCGGCCGGGCGGGATTTTGCGGGTGCAAACGGCGCTCGACGATGCGCACGTCAGCGTCAGTTTCACCGACACCGGTCCCGGCATCCCCGCGGAGCAAATGGGACGGATTTTTGAGCCGTATTTTACGACCAAGGGAATCGGCAGCGGGTTGGGCCTGATGATTGTCCAACGGATTGTGCGCGAACACGGCGGCACTATTGAGGTGGAGAGCCGCGCCGGGCGCGGCACGACGTTTCGGATCAAGCTGCCGGTGCGGGAGAAACGGATGCGATTGCTGGAAGCCGGCCGGGGATGAACAAACAACCGACAATTCTGATTGTGGACGACGAACGGAACACCCGCGAGGGATTGGAACGAGCGTTGCAGAACCGCTATGACGTGCGGCTGGCCGAGGACGTGGCGCGGGCCACGCAGATTCTTGAATCTGAGCCGGTGGATGTGTTGCTCACGGACCTGCGGATGCCGGGCGACGATGGGATGAAATTGTTGCGCCGGGCCCAGTCGCTCACGGAGCCGCCGGTCTGCATCATGATGACGGCCTATGGTTCGATTGAGAACGCCGTGGCTGCCATGCAGGCCGGCGCCCAACATTATCTGACCAAACCGGTCAACCTTGACGAATTGGAATTGGTGATCCAGCGCGCGCTCGATAGCCGGCGCATGAGCGCGGAAAATATCAACCTCCGCTCGCAACTTGACAAAAAGTTCGGCATGGAAAACATCGTCGGCGAATCGCCGGCGATGCAGCGCGTGTTCGAGATCGTCCAACAGGTTGCGCCGTCGCGGGTGACGGTGCTCATTACCGGCGAGACGGGCACAGGCAAGGAACTCATCGCGCACGCCATCCATAATCTCAGCCCGCGCAAGAACGGCCCGTTTGTCGCGGTACACGCGGCGGCGTTGCCGACGTCGTTGTTGGAAAGCGAGTTGTTCGGGCACGAGAAGGGGGCGTTCACAGGCGCAGTGGAGCGGCGGCTGGGCCGGTTCGAATTGGCGGATGGCGGCACGCTGTTTTTGGATGAAATCGGCGAGTTGGAGCCGGCGATGCAGGTGAAAATTCTCCGCGTGCTCGAAGAACGGACGTTTGAGCGTGTCGGCGGACAAAAGACGATCAGCACCGACGTTCGGCTGGTGGCCGCCACCAACAAAGATCTGAAAAAGCTCGTCAACGAAAACAAGTTCCGCGATGATTTGTACTACCGGCTCAGCGTGGTGACGGTGGAACTGCCGCCGCTGCGACAGCGGCGTGAGGATATTCCGCTGCTGGTACGGAGTTTTTTGGCGGAGTTCAGCCGGGAAAATCACAAGAATGTCACCGAATTGACGCAAGAAGCAGTCAACGTGTTGATGGCGTATGATTGGCCCGGCAATGTGCGGGAGTTGCGCAACGCGGTGGAGCAAATGGTCGTGCTGGCGCGCGGCGAGCGGTTGACGGTACGCGATGTGCCGGCCACGATTCGCGGCGGCGCCGATTTGACGAAGATCGCCGTGGTGCGGCCGGGGACGACAATGACCGTCGAGGAAGCCGAGCGGCAGTTGATTGTCCAAGCGTTGAAGGAGACGAGCGGCAATCGGACGGCCGCCGCGCAAAAGATCGGGATGAGCCGGCGCACGTTGCATCGCAAATTGAAGAAATACGGATTGGAAGAGTTGTAGGGCAGAAGAAGAGGGCGATGGTCACGGACGAAAAAGTTCAACGGGGTGTATGGGAAATTGACTTGGGACGCGGGAAGAAGGTCAGCGTGTGGGTGCTGATCGTGTTGGTGGCCGTCTCGTTGAGTCTGGTCTATACCGCCGGGCAGTTTCGCGGCTTGGAAAAACGCGAGGCGATCGAACTGGCCCAGTTGGCGCGCAATCTGGCCCGCGGCGAAGGGTTTACCACGTATGTGATCCGCCCGTTGAGCCTTTGGCATCTCAAAACGCACGGGCCGGACAAGAACCCGCGGCTGGTGAATCATCCGGACTTGGTGAATCCGCCGTTGTATCCCTTGGTGTTGGCCGGCCTGTTTCGGCTGTTGCCGCCCGCGGCCCTCGAGTTCAAGGCAGGCGACCGGGTTTATCTGCCCGAACGGTGGGTGATCCTGCCCTTCAACCAGGTCTGTCTGCTGTTGAGTGTGCTGCTGGCATATGGGTGGGCCAAGCAATTGTTCGACCGGCGCGTGGCCATCACGGCTGCTTGGCTGTTGTTTTTATCAGACCAACTTTGGAGCTTTAGCGTCTCCGGGCTGCCGACTAATTTTTTGATGCTGCTGGTGCTCATTGCATTTTGGCTCCTGCAGCGCACGGATCAACAGTTGAATCCGGTGGCCAGCGGCCATGCGGCGGCTGCGGCGGCGCAGCCGGCTCTGACGGGGTGGCCGGTGTTGGCGCTTCTCGGCAGCGCGGTGGTGTTGGGGTTGTGTTTTCTAACTTCCTACCGGGCGGGGGTGCTCTTGTTGCCTGCGGCGCTTTATCTGCGGTCGCTGATGCGCGGGCGCCGGCCGTGGGCGTGGGTCACGTTGTACGTGGTGGTGTTTGCGGTGGTGGTGGCGCCGTGGTTGGTCCGCAATTACGCGGTGTCCCACAGCCTGCTCGGCATCGCCCGATACGAAATTCTTCAGGGCACCGGCACGTGGAGCGGCGATACGCTGGCGCGGTCCTATGCGCCCGAACTGGAGTTTTCGCTGCGCAGTTTGGCCGGCAAGTTTCTCACCGGCACCAAGCAACACTTGTTGACCACGTTCAAAAACACACAATCGGATTTCCTGATCTTCTTTTTCGCGGTGGGAGTACTCTATGGTTTTCGCCGGCGCGATGTGTTCCGCTTGCGCGGTGTGGTCTTGGGCAGTCTCCTGGTGGGCGTGGTGACGATGGCACTGTTGGGCTATCATGAACCCGGCGGCAGTGGGCCGATTGATGGCGGGCATCTGTTGGTGTTGTTTTTGCCTTTGGTCGCTGTCTATGGAACGGCTTTCTTCTATCTGCTGCTCGACCGCATCCAGTTTCGCTTCCGGTTGACACGCGGATTGGCCATTGGGGCGTTTGTGTTCGTCAATGTATTACCGATGATCTACACGCTGTTGCCACCCCGGCGCGGCGCGTTTCCCTATCCGCCGTACTTTCCGCCATACACGCGGATCGTGGGCAGCATGTTCACAAAGAACGACATTGGGTGCAGCGACCTGCCGTGGGCAATGGCATGGTACGGCGATCGGCGCACGATCTGGTTGCCGCTGGCCGTGGAAAGCCTCTACGAGTTTCACGACGTGTTGACGCCGCCGGGGTATTCGTTGTCGTTTGTCATGATCACGCCGTACATGCTCAACCAGCGGTTTCAGGCCGACATTCTCAAGGGCGAATACAAACCCTGGTCCATGCTGATCCGGGGGCAAATCCCGCAGTTGTTCCCGTTGAAGGCAATGACCTTGATTCCGCCGGACAGCGACCAGGTCTTGTTGGCCGATCGGCCGCGTTGGCAAAAGGGTGAATTTACCACGACCGAGCCGCCCGCGCCGGCGCCCGCCGCTCCCGCGGCGGCTCCAGCCCCGCGTCCCTGACCCGCCGGGGCCGCCCGGCAGATTCGTCTTTGTCGCCGCGGCGCGGTGGCGTATAGTGACGCGCGGTGAAACCAGTGGCAGCATTCACGGTGGGACTTGGGACGGGCGCATTGGTGGTCGTGCTTGTCGGCGCAGTCCGTTTCGGGTGCGGTGCGCCGCCCGCGGAAAACACGGCGGACGCGGCCGCCGAACTCGAACGCCGCCAGACCGAGATTCGCCGGCTCGATCAGGAAAACGCCCGGCTCGTGGCTGAAGTGCAACGGTTGCGCCAGACCCTGACGGAGTCACGCGCGCGCGCCACCGCCCGGCCTCGCGCGGAAGCCAGTCTGCCCCCCGCCCCTGCCGCCGCTGCCGCACATTGGATCGAGACGGCCGTGGCCAACGGCGATTTGGAGGCATTGCCGCAGTTGGAAGCCGCCGCGCTTCGCAACGATGTGCGTGCATTGCGGGCGTTGGCGCTGCTCTCGTCCGGCGACGGCGCGACGGCGTTGCTGCGGGTATGGGCGTCCGGCCAACTGACGGCCGACAATTTGTTGCAGGCCACCCGCTGGCTCGGCGCGACAGTCGAGATCAACCCGAACGCCACCGACTGGGTGCAATCTTTGACGGCGGGCGACCGGAGCACTGCGCGCTTGATCACGGCGGCGGCAGAAGGTTTGGCCGACACCCAACTCGGCGCGACCCTGACCGGGAAGGTGGACTATGTTGTCCGCCTTCGGCTGTTGAACACCCTGATCAAAGGAATCGAAGACGCGGCCCTGATCGAGCAACTCGGCAAATTGTATAATGCCGTGCTGGCGGAATTGGGCGCCGGTAGTGGAGCCGCCCCCGAACCCCGTCCGACCCCATGAGCCCTCTCCTCGCCCAGTGGCACCGGCAAGGAGCCGGTTGAATGGACCACGCTTTTTCCATTTTGGCGCAGACCACGTTGGCTTTCGGGCTGGCGGTTGCCGGCGGAGCAGTCAGCGCGGTTATGCGCTTGTCCCATTCCCGATTGTGCGCGTGGATCAGTTTGGCGGCCGGCACGTTGTTGGGCGTGACGCTGTTTAACATCCTGCCCGAAAGCGCCGCCTCGTTGCGGACCGGGGAATGGTTGTTGGCGCTGGGATCGGGCTACGTGGTGTTTTATCTCATCAGCCACTATGTCTATCATGTCTGCCCGGCCTGCGCGGCGAGCCATTTTGACGAAGCGACCGCGCACCGCTTCAGCGAGATTGCGACGGCTTTGATTGTGGCGCTCGCAATTCACAGCACGATGGATGGCTTGGCGTTGGCGGCGGGGCACGAGTGCGCGCACGGCCACGAATTGGGGGTGTCGTTGTTGACAGCGATTTGTGTTCATAAAGTGCCGGAAGGCCTCGCGTTGGGCGCCTTGTTGGTAGGCGCAGGATTCCGCCCCGGCGCAGTGATCGGCTGGGTCGCCGCGGTCGAGGCCACGACGATTCTCGGCGGTGTGCTGGGGTTGTTGTTGTTGCCCACGGGTACTCGTTTATTTTGGGTGGCTGCGGTACTGGCTCATGCCGGGGGCGGATTCATATACTTGGCGGCGCACGCGATTCTTGGTGAACTCGTGCGCCATGGTAAAGCTGTTGTGCTCGGTGGTTTCTTGGTGGGCATCGTCCTCATTGGCGCGCTCAACTTTGTGTTAAGGGGATGGGGATGAGCCGGCGTTGGGCGTATTGGATGGGGGGCGCGTCGCTCGCGGTGATCGTGGGGGGCGCGGCGTTGTTGGCGTACTGGCGTACGCGTGAGGCGCGGCAATACAGTCAGCCTCATTCCGTGCGTACCTACGGCGGGACCAACTACGTCGTTGCCATCCAACAAACCACGATTGGCCGCACCGAGACCGGGTATGTGTTGTTGTTGACAGTACGCTTGACGAATCCCAACCCCTTTCCTGTTCGGCTCGACCGGCAGATGTTCGTGCTCGCCGACCACGACAAGGATTTTTACCTGCCAACAGTTGAGGGTGCCGCGTCGCGCTGGATTGACCTGCCGGCGGGCGGTGTGCTCGAAAAAGAAACCCTGAGTTACGTCGTGCCGCCCGACTCGTTCGACGGCGTGGTTGCGGTGCAACTGGGCCACCAATACTGGACGCTGGTCAAGGAGGTCGGCGACTACACGGAAAATTTGGCGCCGGGACAATTCCGGTCGTTCCGGCGTCGGCACTGGTGAGGCGAACATGTGGCGTCAAATCAAATTTTACACGGTGAGCGCAGTCCTTGTTGGTTTGTTGTTTGCTTGCGGGTATCTCTCCGTATTCGGTGGGCGGCGCGGCGAAGTGCGGCGCACCGTGGACGCCCCCGTTTTGGTGCGGGAAATCCAGCAACTCAGCGAACTGGTCACCGTCCGCTGTGTCCTCCAGAAAGTCATCGGCCTGAAAGAGGAGAAGGTGCCTTTCGGTGCGGAGTCGGTGTTGTTGTTGGTGCAGGCCAACGTGCTGGCTGGGGTGGACCTCGCGGCATTGCAGCCCGACGACGTGACAGTGGCCGGGAATGGGGCAGTGACCGTGCGACTGCCAGCCGCCCGAGTGTTGCATGTGTTCGTGGATGACAAACAGACACAGGTTTGGGATCGCAGCAAGACGTGGTGGACGCCGTGGGTGCCGCTCAATCCCGACCTGGAGCAAAACGCTCGTCGGGCGGCGTTGGTGGCCGCTCAGGCGGCGGCTGTGGAAGCGGGGCTGTTAGGGCAAGCCCGTTCCAACGCGGAAACCGTGGTCCGCAACTTTCTCCGCGCCACGGGCATTACCAATGTGGTGTTTGCCGCGCCTACAGCGGAAGACACGCCTGCGCATTGACATTGCCGGTCGTTCAGGCATCATCGCGCCCACATGGTGGCAATACGGTATCTGTTACTCCTGATTTGGATTTGGGTCTGCGCCCCTGGACTGTTGCATGCGACAGAGACCCGGTCGTTGACCTTGACCGAATGCATCGAGCGGGCGTTGGCCCACAATCTGGAAATCCAGGTTGAACGGCTCAATCCGCGGATCGAAACGTGGGGCATCGTCCGTCAACAAGCGACCTTCGAGCCGTCGTTGTCTGGCAAACTCAGTTACGAAAACGAATCCACTCCTGTCGCCACCACCGGCGACGACTCGACGAAAAGCCGGTCGCTCACGGGCAAATTGAGCCTCGGCGGCACGTTGCCAACCGGTACCGAATACGTGCTGTCGGCCTACGAAAACCGCACGTCCGGCACGGGCACTGATGGCTTCGATTTCACAGGCACAGCAGCCGTGACGTTGACGCAACCGCTGTTGAAAGGATTCGGCTTCGACGCGAACTTGACCCACTTGCGCGTGGCCCGGAAAAGCCGGCAGCTCGCGTTGGATGGCTTCGCCCAACTCGTCCTGAACACCGTCAGTGACGTTTGCAAGGCCTACTACGAATTGGTGTTCGCCATCGAAAACCACAAGGCCAAGCTCGAAGACCTCAACCGTGCCAAAGCATTGTTGAGCGACAACCGCAAACGGGTTGAACTGGGCGTGCTTTCGCCGTTGGATGTGACGCAGGCGGAAGCCGGCGTCGCCGAGCGCGAAGAGGCCGTCATTGTCGCTGAACGCACCATCAAAGACCGCGAGAACGCCCTGAAGCGATTGATCCTGCCGGAAGTCACGGCCTTTGGCGGGCAAGCTCTCGTGCCGGTGGATTATCCGGTGGTGCAGATGGTGGAAACCGATGTTGGGAGGAGCATTCGCGCTGCCCTGATGCAGCGTCCCGATTACCGGCAAGCCAAAGAACGCGTGGAACAGCAAGGGTTGCGGGTCCGCTACGCTCGCAACCAGCTCTGGCCGCAGGTGGACTTGACCGGCAGTTACGGTTTCAATGGCCGGGCCGGGACCTTTGGCGATGTCGCCAGTGACTGGGGCGACGCGCGCGATCCCGTCTGGAGCGTCGGCGTTGTGGTCACGGTGCCGCTGGGCAACCGGCGCGAACGGGCGGATTACCACTCCGCCCGGCTCCAAGCCGAACAAGCACTGCTCCAACTCAAACAACTCGAACAAAACATCGTCGTCCAAGTGGACAACGCCGTCGGCCAGGTGCAGACCAACCTCAAGCGCGTGGACGCCACGCGAGCGGCCAGTCGTTTGGCGGAGGAATCGCTGAAGGCCGAGGAGACGAAACTGCGGGCGGGCACTTCGACAAGTTTTCTCGTGTTGCAGGCGCAAGCGCAACTCGCCAGCGCCCGGTCGGCGGAGATTCGTGCCCGTACTGATTACGCCATCTCACTGGTGGAACTGGCCCGGCTGGAGGGCACTTTGCTGGCCCAATACGGCATTACCCTTGCCACGGAGGACTGAGCGTACACGCCATGCACCCCATCTTTCTTCAGTTTGGTGATTTTGCCATTCACACCTACGGCGTGCTCGTGGCCATCGGTTTCATGCTCGGTCTCACACTGGCGGCGCGACAGGCTCGTCGGGCAGGACTGCCGGCGGAACAAATCACCAACCTCGGCGTCTGGCTGATCGTGGCCGGCATGACTGGCGGCAAGCTATTCCATGTGATGTTTTTCTGGCCGGAATTCAGTGCCGCGTGGCGGAGTGCCGGCTGGAAATCCTTGCGGGAAGGGTTTGTGTTCTACGGTGGCTTCATCGGGGCGAGCGTGGCGGCGGTCGTGTACTGCCGGCGACATCGCTTGTCGTTGTGGACCGTGGCCGACGTGTTTGCGCCCTACGTGGCCCTCGGTCATGCGTTCGGCCGGCTGGGGTGTTTCTTCAATGGCTGCTGTTTCGGTCGGGAATGTCACCTGCCGTGGGCCGTCCGTTATCCGCCGCCGCATGAGTGGGCGGGCGTCGCCGTGCATCCGACTCAGCTCTATGAAGTCGTCGGCAATCTCGTGATCTTTGCCGGACTAAGGCTGTTTTACCGGCATCGCCGGTTTCCGGGGCAGGTCTGGTGGCTGTACGTGCTCAGTTATGGCCTGTTGCGGTTTGGGGTGGAGTTCACGCGCGGCGACTATCCGTACTACTTGGGGCGCTTCACCATTGGCCAAGCCATCGCCGCCATGCTGATTGCGGTTGCCGCCACGAGCTTGGTGTGGCTCAGGAGACAGGCAAAATGAAACGGCGCGCGTTCGTCCCGGACGGGTCGAACACCGAACAGGTGGGCGGGTACGCCAGCGAGCAAGCCTGAGTGTTGCGAGGTGGGTGATTGATGGAACTCGCGGTCAGGATACCCGGTCAGCGGCTGGATTTGTTGTTGCGGGCGAACCTGCCGGGACATTCGCGGTCGTTTTTGCAAAAACTCATCGCCGACCAGCGCGTGGTGGTCAACGGCCAACCCAGCAAAGCAAGTTACCGGGTGCGCGCAGGCGACCGGATTGTAGTTACGATTCCCCCGCCGGTCCCGCCGGTCGCCCAGCCGGAAGACATTCCGCTTCAGGTGCTGTACGAGGACGATGATGTGGTGGTGTTGAACAAGCCGGCTGGATTGGTGGTCCACCCCGCCGCCGGCAACCAGACCGGCACCCTCGTCAACGCGTTGGTGCATCGGTATCGGGGCCAACTGGCCGGCATCGGCGGCGTCGAACGCCCCGGCATCGTGCATCGGCTCGACAAAGGCACAAGCGGCTGCCTAGTGGTGGCACGGACGGACGCGGCGCACCAGTCGTTGGTGAACCAGTTTCGGGCGCGGACGGTGCGAAAGGTGTATCGGGCGGTGTGTGGGGGGAAATTCGCGCGGCCGACGGGACGCATTGAAACCACCATTGGCCGCAGCATGCACGACCGCAAGAAGATGGCCGCCGGTGCGCCGCGCGGCCGGACGGCGGTGACGGATTATCAGGTGTTACGCCAGTTCGCGGAATATGCGCTGGTGGAGTTGACGATCCATACGGGTCGCACGCATCAGATTCGGGTGCACATGGCGCATGTGGGGCATCCGGTGGTGGGCGATCCCGTGTACGGCAAATCAGCGAGCGCCAGTCGCGCCTTGTCTATTTCGGTTGCCCGGCCGCTGTTGCATGCCTATAAACTCGGTTTCCAACACCCGCGTACGGGCGAGTGGGTGGAGTTCACCGCTCCCGTGCCGGCTGAAATGGAGCAACTGTGTCCGATTTGAAAACCATCGTGGACGAGACCATTGCCGCGCTCGAAGATCTGAAGCGCGCCGGTGTGACACATGTGGCGGTGAAGCAGGAAACCCTCGCTGAATTAGTAGGCATATATCGCCGCACCGCCCCCAAACCCGTCGCATGGGCGGCACCTGTCTGCTCTGCCGTGACAGCGGATTCGCCCTTGGCGGAATTGGCGGCGCAGACCCAAGTTTGCGTGAAATGCCGGGCACTCGCACGCGACCGGACCCATGTCGTATTCGGCGTCGGCAACCCGCGCGCCGAATTGATGTTTATCGGCGAAGCGCCGGGCGCGGACGAGGACGCGCAGGGCGAACCGTTTGTGGGGCGGGCGGGGCAGTTGTTGACGAAGATTATCGAGGCCATGGGTTTTGAGCGGCGCGAAGTGTATATCGCCAACGTATTGAAATGCCGGCCGCCCGAGAACCGCCCGCCAGAGCCGGACGAAGTGGCTCATTGCCTGCCGTACTTGTTGCGGCAGATTGAATTGATCCAGCCGCGCGTGATTGTGGCGCTGGGGGCGACGGCGTTGAAGGCGTTGCTGGAAGTCAACCTCGGCATCACCAAGATGCGTGGGAACTGGTACACGTTCCGCGATATTCCCATCATGCCGACGTTTCATCCCGCCTATTTGTTGCGCAATCCGGCCGCCAAGAAGGAAGTGTGGGCCGACATGAAGGCTGTTCTTGCCAAACTCGGCTGCCCCGTGCCGCCCACCAGGAAATAGTCGCAGACCAAAAGCCGGCCGCCCCGGCCTGGGGCCGGGGCGGCGGGGAGAGTTGACGGCGCGCGTCAGTTACGAACAGCCCATTGAGTTACCGCAGTTCAAGCATTTGTAGCAGGCGCCGTTGCGCACCGTAATCGCGCCGCAGGTGTCGCAGACAGGCGCATCTTGCATGAAATGCGAGACCGTCTGGCTGAGCTTCTGCACACTGGTCAACGGTGTCGCGGCGACAGACGCCACCGTCGGACGGGCGGGTTGTTCGCCGGTTTGTTCGAGGTCGGGTACCGGTTTATTGACCGCCTTCTTTTCCTGCTCGACGATTTCTTTCAACGGCAATTCGGGTTGGGCGCCGTTCGGCGTGTTTTCCTCGCGATAGCCGGGGATGAACTGGCACGCCATCCAGCGGAACAGATAGTCAGTAATGGATTTGGCCATCGGAATGTCCGGGTTCTTGGTGAAACCGGACGGCTCGAACCGTTGGTGGGCGAATTTCTTCACGAGCGTTTCAATCGGCACGCCGTACTGAAACGCGAGACTGACCAGAGTGCCAATGGTGTCCATCAAGCCACCAATGGTCGAGCCTTCCTTGGCCATGGTGATGAACAATTCGCCCGGCGAACCGTCTTCATAGAGGCCGACGGTGATGTAGCCTTCGTGGCCGGCGATGTCGAATTTGTGGGTGAGTGCCCGGCGGGTGTCCGGCAGGCGATGTCGCACGGGGCCTGTGGGCCGGTCGCGCAACGCCGCGATTTCCGTCTCGAGTTCGATGATGCGCCGTTGCAAATCTTCGATTTCTCGGCGAGCCTTTTCCAGTTCGGCCTTTGTTTTTGTGCCTGAAAGGTCGCCTTTGGCGGTGTTCAACGGTTGCGACCGTTTGGAGCCATCGCGGTAGATCGCCACGGCTTTGAGGCCGAGTTTCCACCCTTCGATGTAAGCGTTCATGATGTCCTCGACGGTGGATTCTTGCGGCATGTTGACCGTCTTGGAAATCGCGCCGCTGAGGAATGGCTGCACGGCAGCCATCATCTTCAGGTGGGCTTGGTAATGAATCGAACGTTGGCCTTTGGCCGGGCGAAACGCGCAATCGAAGACCGGCAGGTGCTCCTCTTTCAGGTGCGGCGCACCTTCGATGGTGTCGGTTTGGTCAATCCACTTCACGATGTCGGCGATTTGGTCCTCGGAATAGCCGAGTTTGCGCAACGCCATCGGCACGGTACGGTTGACGATTTTCAACATGCCACCGCCGGCCAGGAGTTTGTACTTCACAAGCGCAATATCGGGTTCGACGCCGGTCGTGTCGCAATCCATCATGAAGGCGATGGTGCCGGTCGGAGCGAGCACCGTGACCTGGGCGTTGCGGTAGCCGAAGCGTTTGCCGAGTTCGAGTGCCTCCTCGCCACAGCGCCGAGCGGCGTCGCGCAAACCCTGCCGGCAACTGGAGTGGATGTGTTCCACAGCGTCACGGTGTTGTTGGATGACTTGCAACATCGGCTCACGGTTTTGGGCGAAGCCTTCAAACGGGCCGAGCTTCTCGGCAATGCGCGCAGAATGGGCATAGGCGTGCAGATGCATGATCGCTGTGATCGCACCCGCCAGACCGCGGCCTTCGTCGCTGTCATACGGCAACCCCATGGACATGATGAGCGAGCCGAGGTTGGCGTAGCCAAGACCGAGTGGCCGGTAGAGATGGCTGTTGCGGGCGATTTGCTCGGTGGGGTAGCTGGAGTAATCCACCAGGATTTCCTGAGCGGTGATGAAGATTTCCACGGCGGCCTTGAACCGCTCTACGTCAAAAGTGCCATCGGCGCGGACAAACTTCATCAGGTTCAAAGACGCCAGATTGCAGGCGGAGTTGTCGAGGAACATGTACTCCGAGCACGGGTTGCTGGAGTTGATCGGCGCGGTGTTTTTGCAGGTGTGCCAGCGTTGGATGGTATCTTCGTACTGCACCCCGGGATCGCCACACGTCCAGGTGCCCTCGGCGATGCCGCGCATCAGGTCGCGCGCTTGGTAGGTCGGGCCGGCTTTGGTCGGGTCGGTCACCCAATGCGTCGTCCAATCCCTATCCTCAATGACAGCCCGCATGAACTCATCGGTCACCCGCACAGAGAGGTTTTCGTTTTGGAACGCGACGGAGCCGTAGGCTTCACCGTTGAAGTTACCGTCGTAACCCTGCTCGATCAACGCCCACGCTTTCTTCTCTTCATTGGTCTTGGCTTCGATAAACTCCTTGATGTCCGGATGCCAAACTTTCAGCGTGTTCATCTTCGCCGCCCGGCGGGTCTTGCCACCGGATTTCACCACGCTGGCGATGGCGTCATAGACTTTCAGGAACGACATCGGCCCGCTGGGGCGGCCACCGCCGGAGAGTTTTTCGCGCTTGCTGCGCAACGTCGAGAGATCCGTGCCAGTGCCGCTACCGTACTTGAACAGCATCGCTTCGGCGCGGGCCAGTTCCATGATGTCTTCCATGGTGTCGCCGACCGATTGGATGAAACAGGCTGAGCACTGTGGGTGTTCGTACTGGGTGGCAGCACGGCGGATTTCCTTGGCGGCGGTGTCGAAATAATACCCGCCGGCACCGCTGTTTTTGCCAACCCCATATTGATGATAGAGACCGCAGTTGAACCAGACCGGCGAATTGAATGACCCGTACTGGTTCACACACAACCAGCACAATTCTTCGTAGAATATCTCCGCATCCTTGTCGGACGCAAAGTAGCCGTGCGCCCGGCCCCAATCCGCGATGGCGCGAGCGACGCGGTGGATAAGCTGGCGGACGCTGGTCTCGCGTTGCGGGGTGCCGATCTCGCCGTAGAAATATTTCGAGACAACGACCTTGGTGGCGAGCACCGACCAGTTCTTGGGCGCTTCGACGTTCTCCTGACGGAAGATCACCTTGCCGCTGTCGTCCGTGATCTCCGCTGTACTCCGCACCCATTCCAACTCATCGAACGGATGCACTCCCGGCTGGCTGAACACGCGCGGCATGACCAACCCCATCGCCCGTTTCGCGCCGGCTTGGCCCCCCCGAACCGGTTGGCCGCCGCGTTTGCGTTTGTTACCGTTGGATGTTTCAGACGCCATGGCCGACACACCGTTCTTTTTGATGTTTTTGGTCTTCTGAGAAGAAGATACCTCCGAAACCACCGATTTGTAACTGAACACGTCTCCGTCCTCCTTGAAGCTAAACTGACCCTAATTTTTCAGACCATAGGGGCAGGCCCCCAAAGGACTCCTGCCCCCCTTCTAATAGTGCTGGGCGCAGCCTAAAACACCTACCGGTTGTGTTTCAAGGAAAAACGACGCCAATGTAAAACTTTTTTCCGATAAGTCAGTTTTCCGACTGTTTTTTGACAAAATTTCGTCGCTCCCGGGGGCGGCAATCCAACACAACCGGCCAACCCGTCAACCCCCACGCCGCCCGAATGCGATCCACCAGAAACCGGCGGTAATGCGGCGCCAGACACCGCGGATCGTTCACGAATAATGTAAACGTCGGTGGCCGTGACGATTTTTGCACCGCATAATAAATCTTGAACCGTTTCCCGCCGACCACCGGCGGTGGGTACATGCTTTGCGCCCGCATAAACACTTGATTCAGCTCCGCTGTGCCGACGACTCGGTCGGCTTGTCCTTCCACCTGGCGGATAGCGCCAAACAAATCGGACACGCCCACCCCTGTTTTGGCCGACGCAAACACCACAGGCGCCCAATCGAGAAAAAACAACTCCTTCCGCAACGCCGCCAGATATTCCTCGCGAAAACTCAGCTTTTTCTTTCCCTGCGCGGAACGCGGGCTGCGAGCTGCTGACTTCTGGAGGCGCTCCTGCTCTTCCGCCAGATCCCATTTATTCACAAAGATCACGCACGCCCGTCCCGCCTCGGCAATCTGACCGCCGATCTTCTTGTCCTGATTCGTTACCCCCTCGCGCGCGTCGAGCACCAACACC
>CALBCO010000088.1 GCA_937927265.1 uncultured Verrucomicrobiae bacterium
TCGGCTCGATCGCGGCCGCGGTGGCGTTGCCAGTAGCAACGTGGTTTTGGCAGCGGGAGTTGTTTTGGTTCACGGTTGTGCTGGGGGCGTTGGCTATTTACAAGCACCGGTCCAACATCCAACGACTACTAGTGGGTACGGAGAATCGCGTGTGGGCAAAGAAGGCATGAACATCACGGTGATCGGCACAGGCGGATGGGGGACGGCCTTGGCGGTTTTGTTGCACGGAAACGGCCACCGCGTGCTGCTTTGGGGGCGGTTGCCGGAAGAGGTCGCGCCGATTCTGGAGCACCGCGAGAATCGGTTGTTGCTGCCGGGAGTGGCGATTCCGTCGGCGATTACGGTGACGCTCGACGCTGCGTTGGCGTTGGAGGGGGCGGAATGGGTGGTGTTGGCGGTGCCGTCGCACGGGATGCGGGCAATTTGCCGGCAACTCCGGCCGTATCTCCCGGCGAAAGCGCGGCTGGCGCATGTGGCGAAAGGCATTGAGGTGGATTCGGATGCGCGGATGAGTGAAGTCATCGCCGCTGAGCTGGGCCGGGAGGCGGTGGTGTTGTCAGGGCCGAGTCACGCCGAAGAAGTCGGACACGGGGTGCCCACAGCGGTCGTGGTGGCCGGGCGCGCCGCGGCAGATGCTCAAGCGGTCTTCATGAACGACCGGTTTCGGGTGTACACGCATGATGATGTGATCGGGGTTGAGCTGGGCGGAGCCATGAAAAACGTGATCGCCATTGCGGCGGGAGCGTGCGACGGGATTGGGTTTGGTGATAACACGAAAGCGGCGTTGTGCACGCGCGGGTTGGCGGAGATGACGCGGCTCGGCGTGGCGTTGGGAGCAAAACGGGAGACGTTTTTCGGATTGAGCGGGGTGGGGGATTTGATTGTGACGGCGTTCAGCCGGCACAGCCGAAATCGCGCGTTCGGCGAACGGTTGGGGCGTGGGGAGACGGCGGAGCAGATTTTGGCGGGGTTGCCCACGGTGGCCGAGGGGGTGAAAACGGCGAAATCCGCGTGGCAATTGGCGCAGCGCTGCGGCGTGGAGGTGCCGATCACGCGCGAGGTGTACGCGATTCTTTACGAAGGCAAGTCGCCGCGCCAGGCGGTGCGGGATTTGATGGGGCGCGGGGCGAAGGCCGAGTTTGCGGAGATGGTGAATGGTTGATGGGAACTTTCGGTGAGCGTGGGTGTCGAAACGGTTGAGACGGTGAGCGATCGGGAATTGGTGGCGCGTTGCCGAGCCGGGGATGAGGCGGCGTTTGCGGAGTTGGTCACGCGGCATCAGCAACGGGCGCTCAACGTGGCGTACCAGTTGTTGCGGAACCACGAGGACGCCGTCGAGGTCGCACAGGATGCCTTTGTGAACATTGATCGGCACATGGCAGAGTTTCGGGGCGACTGCGAGTTCACGACCTGGTTGCACCAAATCGTTGTGAACCTGGCGCGGAACAAACTCCGCTGGTGGCAACGGCGCGGCCAACAGGCAATGGTGCCGTTGGATGATCCCCACCGGCCTGAGTGGCTTGCGGCGGGTGACCCGCCGGACACACTGGCAGGGCAGACGGAGTTTGTAGAACGGTTGGGACAAGAGTTGGGACGGTTGCCACGGAAGTTCCGCGAGGTGTTGGTGCTACGGAATGTCGAGGAGTTGTCGTATGAGGAAATCGCCGTGGCGTTGCGATGCTCGGTCGGCACCGTAAAGTCGCGGATCGCCCGGGCGCGGGAAGAGTTGCGGAGACGGATGCAATGAGGTGTCGGGACTGTCAACGGGAGTTGTCGGCGTTGTTGGACGGTGAGTTGCCGGCTGCACGGCGGGCGGCAGTGGAAACGCACGTAGCCGAGTGCGCGGGTTGCCGGCAACGGTTGGCGGAGTTGCGACAGGTGGCCGCGGGGGTGGCGGCGTTGCCACGGTTGCAGCCGTCGCCGCAGTTTGTCGCGGAGGTGCGCTGCAAACTGCATGGCGGGGAACGGGTGACGTGGGTGGAGCGATTGTTTCAGCCGGTGTGGTGGAAAGTGCCGTTGGAAGCAGCAGCGGCGTTGGTGGTGTTGGGATTGGCGGCGGTGTGGGTGAATCAGTCGCGCGAACCTGCCGCAGTTCGGTCGCAGATGGGAGCGAAGGCGGATCGTTGGGGACCGGCGATGGCCGAGTCGCCGAGGTTGCGAGAGGAAGTTGAGGGCACAGCCAAGTTGGCCGCTGCGGCACCCGTCGAGAGTTCGGCGCGGGCGATGCGGACATCGGCGTCGGATGTTCTGGGGCGTCGGCAATTAGTGGCGGATACGATCGTGGTCGAAGGCGCAGACCCGGCTACGGTGCAACGGCAGGCAGCGCAGGTGGCGCTGGCGTTGGATGGGCGGGTGTTGCCAAGCGCGCGGACAGCCCAGACTTTTCAGGTGGAGTTGCCTCCACAGAATGTGTTGGCATTCAAGTCACAGTTGGTGGAGGTGAGCGGCCAGCCGGAGAGACGGAAGAGCTTATTGAGTCGGGACACGCGAACCAACGGTCCCGCGGGAGCGATGGTGGCCATGACGCGGGAGACCGAGACGGCGGGGGAGTTGAGCGACGCGGACGGGGCTTCGGCGATATTGGAAATTCAGGTGGTGCCGTCGCGGTGACGGCGGCGGTATTCGACGAAGTCGTAGCCGGTGTGTTTCTCGCGGCTGATCTCTTCCCAGTCGGAACGATTGTAAGTAGGGAAGAAGGTGTCGCCCGGAACGTCTTGGTGAATCTCCGTAAGGAGCAGGGTGTCGGCGACGGGAAGGGCGGCGCGATAAACTTCGGCGCCGCCGGCGATAAAGACCGTGTCTGTGTGCAAGGCGGCCAAGTGCTTGAGAGCGGCGTCAAGGGAGGAAAAGTGATTGGGGACGGGACGACGGGTGAGAATGATGTTGCGACGTCCCGGTAGGGGACGGCCCAGGGACTCGAAGGTGCGTCGGCCCATGATGATCGGATGGCCAAGAGTCAGCCGCTTGAAGCGTTGAAGGTCTTCGCTGATGTGCCAAGGGATTTTGCCGCCGGCCCCAATGGTGCCGTTGGCAGCGACGGCCGCAATGATGACGACATTCATACAGCGACTTTGAATTTGATTTTCGGGTGTGGGTGGTAGTCCTCGACGCGGAAGTCTTCGAAGCGCAATTCGTGAAACGGTTTTTTGGCGATGACGAGGCGGGGGAGGGGACGAGGTTCGCGTTGGAGTTGTTCACGCAGGCCGGGGACGTGGTCGTACTCCGGGGGACCAGTGTAGATGTGCGCATCCACGATGGTGTGACTGAAATGGCCGACGCCGAGGCCGGTTTCTTGCGCGATCATTTGGGTGAGCGTGGCGTAGCAGGCGAGGTTGAACGGAATGCCGAGGGCGATGTCGCCGCTGCGCTGGGTAAGGTGGCAGTTGAGACGGTCGCCTTGGACATTGAAGACAAAACTGTAATGGCACGGCGGGAGTTTGCTGGTTTCGGCGTTGCCAGGTTCCCAGGCCGTAACGACGAGGCGGCGGCTGGTTGGTTCTTTTTTGAGGGTGTCAATGACGTATTGGATTTGGTCCACTTCGCGGACTTTCCAAGTGCCGTCGCTGTCTTGATAGGGATGGGGGAAGCGTCTCCAGTACCGTCCGTAGGCAGTGTCGAGATTGCCGTGTTCGTCGGCCCAAGCATCCCAGATTTTGGTGTATTGGCGGAGGTTGCGGATGTGGTCTTCGCCGGAGAGGTACCAGAGCAGTTCGCGCAAGCAGGCGGCGAAGTTGACTTCTTTGGTCGTCAACAGCGGGAAACCTTTTGCCAAGTCCACCCGGTAGTGGGCGCCGAAGTAGGATAGTGTATCAATGCCCGTGCGACTGGGTTTGCGGATGCCGTGGTCGAGCACAAGGCGCACGAGGTCGAGATATTCTTTCATGGGCGGGAGGGGACATGCCGGAGCAACGCTGCAGTTAGCCCGCCGGCGGGGAATGAGACTTGGGTTGCGGCTGCGCGGCGGTGGCCGGGGGCGACTGGAAATAGAGCATCTCCGTCTTCACCGCGACGGTTTTGGCTTTCTCATTGCGTGGATGTTTGGCCGGGACACGTTCGCGTCCGAACAGGATGGTTTTGAAGGTTTTGAGGACGATGTACAGGTCGAGGAAAAACGACATGTGTTTGATGTAGTACAAGTCGTACTGGAGTTTGAGGCGCGACTCCTCGATGCTGGAAGCATACGGGAGCATGACTTGCGCCCAGCCGGTTACACCGGGCGGAACCAATAAGCGTTCAGCGTAAAAGGGGATTTTCTCGGCCAATTTGCGGATGAACACTTCGCGTTCCGGGCGGGGGCCGACGAGACTCATTTCACCCCGCAGCACGTTGATCAGTTGTGGGAGTTCATCAATCCGAAACTTCCGCAGCCATTTGCCGAGCCGGGTGATGCGGGGGTCGTCTTCCGTGGCCCAAGTCGGTCCGGTCTGCGCTTCGGCATCGGCCCGCATCGTGCGAAACTTCAGCAGTGTGAATGGCTGGCTGTCGCGGCCAAGACGCTCTTGCCGGTAGAGGATTGGTCCAGGAGAGGTCAACCGAATCAACAGGGCCGTCACCGCCATGATCGGAGTGGTGACGATCAGTAAGACCAAAGAGACGAAGATGTCCAGCAATCGTTTGATGCGCCGAATATGGAACCGGGAGTTGTTCATCGAAGCTTGGAACAGCCACTCGTCGTTGATGTGGTCGAGCGGAATCTCTTGGGCCAATTCTTCGTGGAGCGTCACAAAGTCCACCATCGCCAGCCCCCGGTAACGGAATGGACGGAGCCGTCTGAGCAGCAGCGGCTCCTCTTCCGCGGAGGTGGCCAGAATGAGGCGGTCAACGTCGTACAGCTCGATGAAGTTTTCCAAGGTGTCAAGCGTGCCGAGGATGGGGTAACCGCCGATGAACTTGCCGATCCGTTCGCGGTCTTGTCCGCAGTGGATCAAGCCGAGAATGCGGATGCCTGCATGGCCGCCGTATTCGTTGACGAGTTGGACGGCCTTCTGGGCCTCGCCATTGGTGCCGATCAGCAAACAGCGTTGTGACAGTAAACCGCGGCGCATCGCCATCATGTAGAGCAGCCGCAAGAGCACAACTGCGACAAACACAAACACGGCGAACCCGAAAAAGATGCCGCGGCCAATGCCGGGTTGCAGCGTGGCATAGAAGAATGCCGTGACGAGCAGCGCCCCCAATGCGACCGCAATGAGAGCGGTGGCCATCATTCGGCCCATGCGCTGCAACCGGTCGGGTTCGTAGATGCCGGCGACGTAGAACGCCAAGCCGAAGGCAAGCCAGGCCACCAACATGGGAAACCAGCGTTCTTCGAGGTACTGAACTCCGCCCACCCACCCCAGTCGCAGGAAGACCGCCAGTAACATCGCCAGCGCCGCCGCCAATGCATCCGCCATGGCCAACGCGATTTTTTTTCGCGGAAACCGAGTGGAACGCGAGACAATCATATTAGACCCGTCCGGGAACGCCCAGACCTAGACTCTATATGCAGCCGATCGATGAATTATTCAAGTGATTTTGCGGTCTGCTGATGTCCCCGCCAGAAAACCTGAGCGGCGACCCGTTGGCGGGCCGCCGCTGACTCACCCAGGTACTACATGATCTACACGCGATCATGAGGCGTTCGCAACGGCAGTTGGCCAACTTCCGCAATCCGGTGAGGTTCTCGACGGGTAAGGGAGAACTAATCGCACGAAGAGCCGTGGAGTCTGCCGTTGCGAACGGATCAGGATCGCGCCGGTAGTATTGGCAAGGGCGGCGTTCATCGGGATGGTAGCGAGACCAAGATCATGGCCACGATCCCGGCGAGCACCAGGACCAAGGCCAAAACATGTCGCCAGCTTGCCGGCGATTCTTCCTGTTCGGAGTTATTCATCATCACACTGCGTGATTATGGCCGAGGGACGGGCCGGCGGCCAATCGTGACCATGACGATTCGCGTGTAAGGGAATCCCCTACACACAAAAGATTTGCTACCGCTGTTGTTGAACCCACAACACGGCTTGTTGTATGAGCTGAGGGGCAGTCGCAATTTGCAGTTTGATTTTGATGCGTTGACGGTACGACTCGACAGTCTTGATGCTTAAGTTCAGGCGCTCGGCAATCTCCCGCGTTCCCCTTCCCTCGCCGATGGCGCGGAACACCAATAGCTCGCGGTTTGTTAGCACCACAGCGGGATCTCTGGAGCAGGTGGGACCGCCCACGACACGGCACAATAATTGCGTGGCGAGCCGGTCACTCAGATAAATCTCGCCGCGCAACACCTGGCGCAGCGCGGTGATCACGGATTGCGTGGCTTCCTGCTTGGTCACGTAGCCGTGTGCGCCGGCGCGCAACACGCGTTCGGCGTACAACGTCTCATCGTGCATCGAGAGGACCAGCATGCGCACGGCGGGCAACTGCGCCCGCAGCGTGGCGATCAAGTCGAAGCCGTTGGAGTCTTTCAAGGTCAGATCCACAATCGCCACGTCGGGTTTGGCGCGACGGGCGACGGCCAAGGCTTCCGCGGCGCTGCCGGCTTCGCCGCAGACGGTCAGGTCGGACTGGCGACCAATAAACTCGCCCAGCCGTTCGCGGATCATCGGATGATCATCCACAATCAACACGCGGGTCTTCGTCGGGTTTGCCATGATTGCTTTCTTTGCTGTTCGCCGGTATCGGCCAAAGGCAACGAACCACCGTCCCGGTGGGTTGACCACGGCGCACTTCCAAGGTGGCGCCGATGGTTTTGGCCCGATAGTGCATGATCCGCAAGCCCAACCCGTCCGACACCGGCGCGCCGACGGGCAGGCCGATGCCGTCATCCGCCACCTGCAACTGCAACGCATGATCCGCTTCGCGCAGATCAACGACGATATGCTGCGGTCGGCCGTGGCGTACGGCG
>CALBCO010000089.1 GCA_937927265.1 uncultured Verrucomicrobiae bacterium
CGCAGCACCTCAAAGGCAACTTCGGGATACGATTTCCCGACGAGCTCGGCGACGGACAGAGTGGGAAATTCGCTTGGCAAGTACAGACCGCGGTCTGGCGCCTGGCCCCGCAGCAACGCTTCCCGCAGATGGACGGGCGGCGACTGGCGATTGGTGCTGTAAAATTGGAGCATTGTGGACGCAGAGTAGCCGGGTGTGGGCTGCCAAGTCAATCCTCGCAGGGACGCTTCCTGATCGTCAGCATGGTGGCGAAAGTTTGGTCGCAGCGGCCGGTCCGCTCGCGACATCGCAACCATCATCCTCTCCCAGCTCCACGCCTTCGCAATCAGCGACGTTGTTCATCCTTCCCGCCCTGAGCGGGCAGGCACTGATTGTTGACGGACAAGAAAGCGGTGTGGGCAAGAGGCTGGCGGGCCGAGCCCGACCTCTGTTCCCTGCACCGAACGCTTTTGGAGTGCGCCGCGCCCGCGGTGCTTTGGATGCTTTGGGCCGGACGCGCGAATGGAAACACGACGGTGGGGCAGCAGGCATTGGTGCAAGTCAAAAGACTGACCTCCCTGATTGGGTCACGACTGGCGGGTTACCCATCCATTGGCCTATCCTCGCGGAGACGATCAGGGATGTTGGTTGTACGGGCAGCGATTGACTTGCCAGGCGGGCCAGTGCTAAATGGCCGACATGAGAAAACCCACGGTCACCGTTCGCGTCCCGGCCAGCACATCAAACCTCGGTCCAGGACTGGATACGCTGGGCATCGCGCTGAAATTGCATAACCACGTCTCGCTGCGCGAGAGCGACGCTCCCGACATCGAACCGGTCAACACCAGTCACGAGGCGGTCAGCATGGCCCGCGAGGCGGCGGCGGCGTTTTTTACCCGCAGCAAAGTTAAACCGCACGGGTTTCAGTTTGAAATCAAAGGCGATGTGCCGGTGGCGGCGGGGTTGGGTTCCAGCGTGACCGTACGCCTGGGCATTGTGTATGGCCTGAACGAAATCAATGGCCGACCGCTGGCTGACCATGCCATTCTCGATCTTGTCACCGAACTCGAAAGACATCCGGATAACTGCGCGCCGGCGTTGTTTGGCGGGTTCGTCGTAGCCGGGGTGATTGGCGGCACTGTGCGGCACCGCCGGTTCAACGTGCCGGCGACGCTGAAATTCGTCTGTTGCCTGCCGCCGGTGGAGGTGCCGACCGAGAAATCACGGGCGTTGCTGCCGCGGCAGGTGTCGCTACGCGACGCTGTGGAGAACCTCAACCGCGTGGCGTTGATGACAGCGGTGTTTGCTTCCGGTGACTTTTCGTTGCTGCGCGGATTGTTTGACGACCGGTTGCATCAGCCCTACCGCAAAAAACTGATGCCGCAATTGGACACGACAATTGCCGCCGGGGTGGAAGCCGGGGCACTGGGTGGATGGCTCAGCGGCAGCGGGGCGGCCGTGATTTGCCTGACCGAGCAGAAAGAAAAGACAGTCGCGGAAGCAATGGCCAGCGTGGTCAGCGGCGCCAAGACTCAGATTCTGGTGGCCGATAACGACGGCACGCGGGTGCGGCGATAGAAGCGTCGCAATGTGGCCATTGGTCGTTACCCGGTGTCGCTCGGAGGGGACGATGGCGAGGCGTCAGGGATACCGGCGGGCTTGGAGGATGTCCAAGGCAATCAGGCTGTAGGTGGTGCTCAACACCGGATCGTTTTCCCACCAGCGATTGTTGTCGTTCTGCCAGAAACCATCGGCTTTTTGGAGGCTGACGAGTTTTTTCATCAACTCATACCGCCAATCGTGGGTCTTGCCGGCCGCATCGGTGAACGTGTCTTCCCCGTAGGCAGTCAGCGCCTTAGCAATGGTGTGATAGTAATAATACAAGCCTTGGGCACCGAGACCGGGATTCTCGTCGAGGGTGTAGTTGCGAGCCAGCCAAGCGCGGGCCGCCTGCACGCGCGGGTCGTCCTTTTTCAACTCCGCGTAGATGTAGCTCTTGAAGCCCGCGTAGGTCATGCTGCCGTAACTGCGCAAGGGCGTGTTCGGCTCGGCCGGCACGTCTTCGTTGGCGAAACTGTAGCCGGGCATATAGACAAAGCCGCCCAGGTCGTTGGTCGTCGCAACTTTCGCCCACGGCTGGTCATTGACGGACGGCAGGTTTTGGCAACGTTGGAGGAATTGCAACGCCTTTTGCCAGTGCAGCCGCGAATCCGTGTGCGGCGAATCGCCAGCTTGGGACTGCAGCGATTCGGTCAAGCGGATGGCTTCAAGCGCCCATTGGGTGTTGGACAGGTCGGGACGCTCGCGGCGACCGTAGCCGATACCGCCGTAGCTGGGATCGGTTTCCTTCACGTCCTCGCTCTCGTCGAACTGCGAACCGAGCAGGAACCGGCGGGCGTTGCGGATGACCTCGGTGTGGGCGGGGTCGCCCGTAGCCAGCAAGGCCATCGCGCAAATGGCCGTCGAGTAATTCGGGTACTTGTCTGTATCGCCTCCGCCGTAGATGGCGCCGTTGGTTTTGACGTTGCTGAGGATAAACTGCACGCCGCGTCGCAGTGCCTGTTGTCCCTCCGTGCCGAGTTGGTTCGCCCGCGCCAATGCGGTGACGGCAAGGCCGGTAATGCCGGGGTGGTGGCGCCACGAGCCATTGGTCTCTTGTTGTTTGACCAAAAATGCGATGCCGCGTTGATGAGCGCGTTCCACCTCGTGGCGAAGGGAAATATCAGTTTGACTAGGCAAAGGTGCCGCGGCCACCGCGAGCAGTCCGAGGAGGGTAACGATGGTTTTCATGACCGCAGTTTCCTTTGCGGGGCGGTTTTTGTCAACGGGAATCAAGCCGAGCACCAAGATCGCGTGGAACAAGGGACCTATCAGCCGCAGTTGAAAGTGGGCAGAATTGGCGATGACCTGCAGAACCAACCACTTGAAGTGGCTGGATGGCCTCACCTGCTGGGTGAATGGTAGATGCTATGCGGGCCACTGAGGTTGTGGCAAATAGTGCGGTGTCGCTGACACGGAACGTCGGCGGCACAAACCATCAACCAGAAAGG
>CALBCO010000090.1 GCA_937927265.1 uncultured Verrucomicrobiae bacterium
CCACGACGCCCTTCAACTTTGATCCGAACCGGTAGCTGCTCGACGGATTGCCCCATTCCGTCGTCAGGTAAGGCATCATCGCCTCCAGCACTTTCGGCAAGATGGGCGTCGTCGCATTGTAATCCAAGTAGATCATGTGCCGATTATGCTGCAGTGGGTTTTGATGACTAGCTTAAGACTCTGCGGTTTCCGTTACACCTTGCCGGGGGCGAGTCCAAAGTAGGCGGCGGCGTTGCGATAGGAGATGTTGCGCACGAGGCCGCCTAGCAGTTTCATGTCGCGGGGGAGTTCGCCGCGTTCGATGTCGTTGCCGATCATGTTGCAGAGGATGCGACGGAAATACTCGTGGCGGGTGTAGCTGAGGAAACTGCGGGAGTCGGTGAGCATCCCGACGAACCGGCTGAGGAGGCCGAGCTGGGAGAGCGCGTTGACCTGCCACTCCATGCCTTCCTTTTGGTCGAGGAACCACCAGCCGCTGCCGAACTGAATCTTGCCGGGGACGGAGCCATCCTGGAAATTGCCGATCATGGTGGCGAGGACATAATTATCGGCAGGATTAAGGTTGTAAAGAATCGTCTTGGGCAGACGGTTCTGAGCGTCGAGTCCGTCGAGGTAGCGGGACAACGCTTCCGCCTGTGGCCAATCGCCAATCGAGTCGAAGCCGGTATCGGGACCGAGGGCGCGGAGCAGCCGGGTGTTGTTGTTGCGGAGCGCGCCGAGGTGCAGTTGCATGACCCAGCCGCGCACGGCCACCGGTTGTACATCCGCGGCGACAAACATCTGATTTGTGTGGAGTCGAAGCGATGATCCGCCGCCGCCAGTCTGTGGCACATTGCGCCAACCAGAGGTTGCGTCCCAGCACTACAGCCAGCCCGAAGAGACCGGACTGGCTGTAGTTCACGATGATTACTTGCTGGAGGAGGCTTTCTTGTAGGCCGACGGTAAATTCTTAACGACCTTTTTGACAGCGCCAAACCAGAAGTTGCGCGGGCCAATACCTGATGCCTTCTCGCATTGGCGTGCAGCGGAGATCACTTGGCGGGAGGCAACATCAAAGAACACGACGTGCATGCAACTGTTCCCCGTCTTGTCGCGTTTGACCAGTGTGTCCATCACAAACACCAGCCCCAACCCTTCTTTGGCCTGCAGTTTGTAGCCCTTGACCAGGGTGGCGATGTCTTTGTCGGTAATTGCAGGCGCGTCTGCTTCTGTGGCGTGGAAATTTTTCTCCGACACTTTACGACTGGAGGCCTGCGCAGCTTCCGTGTCCACACGAACCACCCCCGCCATTTTCTCCAGTTTGCTCAATTGCTCTTTGATGAAGAGCGCATTCCACGACTCCACCATGCCGGGCAGGCTGCTCGGCGTGACATCAGTGTCCCCGACCAACTTCACGGACGAGTAATCCAAACCACACCAAATCAGTTCACCTGCCCTTACAATACCTGTGCTTGCGATCAACACAAGCGACACAACCAATAATTTTCTCATCGTCTTCATGCTAATCCTCCTTCATCTTCTACGTGCTTCATATCCCACGTTCTGCAAAGTGACAAGATGAAATCCTGATTAACACCTGAATCATTAGCGCAGTGCTAAAAGTTTCACTTTTGGGTGAACTGTTTCTCAGCGGGCCGGTCATTATGAGAGATGAGTCTCGCGACTTTGTTCTCCATTACGCCGGACATCGAATCCAACAGCAAACTCTTCCATTTCCCCTGCATCTGGACCATGAGCGGCATGATTTCCGCCACCACGCTTTCCGTCAGACGTTGACGGCGGCACAGGCATTCTTGTCTGTGCCTCGTCCCGCGTGAGTCGCCCGGAGACCATCGTCTCCGGAAGTGAACCGACGGGAAAGCGGTGCTGTCGCACCGCACTCCAAGACGCTGGCGCGTCGCCCCAAGCCCCGCAGAAAAACCGAACAGTTTTGGAGTGCGCCGCATCAGCGGCGTTTGGGATGGCGGTGGGTGGTAGGCGTGAGGCGAGTCGAAAGACCATCGCGCCCGATCCATTCAGGTCCTCCTCGTGCTCATGATTCAGTCTTGACAGACTCCAAGAAACGGCACAGAGTTCCGCCGTGAAATCCAAACTCTGACGAGGAGATCTGATGAACCAAAAACACAAATTTCTTAGCCTGGTGATCATGATTGCGGCCGCAGTGGCTGTAGGCTCGCAGCCGGTGCTCGCGAAAGAAAAGAAACCCAAAGCCACGACAATCACGGAACCGTCAAAGGTCAAATTCAGCGAGTTCAAGGCGGTGGAGCTGAAACCGTTTGGCATCGCGCCTGAACACGCCAACCACAAAGGCAACCAGAAATCCGCCGCGGTCATGGACGATTTGCTCCAGCAGGAATTAAAGATTCTGTTTCCGAACTTGAAGATATTGGGACCGGGACAGGAGTTCTCCCAGGCGAAAGAGCGCACGCTACAAATCGAGCCGTACATCAGCGACATTCGCAAGGTTTCCACGGGAGCGCGCGTATGGGCGGGAGCAATGGCCGGCAGTTCTTATGTGGTCGTCCAGGTTACCTATCGCGACAGCTCCACGGGTGAAGTGATCGCCCGGCCGCAATTCCGTCGCTCGGTCAGTGGTTGGACCGATGCGTGGGGCGAACAAGGCAATCAGTTACGCGACCAACTCTGCCGCGACATTGCCAACTACACCGCTGCGAACAAGTAGGGTCAGGGTGTCCGCGCCGCATAACACCAAATTGCGCATTGCCGTTGTTGCTGACTCTGACCGGGAGACCATTTACCGGTTGCGCCACGCGGTGTATGCCGTTGAACTGCGCCAACATCCGGTCAATGCGGCTGGTCAGTTGCGGGACGAACTCGACCCGCACAATCTTTACTTGGGCGCTTTTCAAGGCGACACGATGGCCGGGTTCATCAGCATCACTCCGCCCAGTGCCCCCCGGTTCTCGGTGGACAAATATTTCCCGCGCGATTCGTTGCCGTTTCCGTTCGATGCCGGGTTGTTTGAAGTGCGGCTGTTGACTGTGCTGCCGGCTCACCGGGGCCGCGACATCAACATCACGCTCATGTACGCCGCGTTGCGCTGGGTGGAAACACACGGCGGCAACCGCATCGTAGCCATCGGTCGTCGCGAAATCATGGGGCTGTACGAGGGTGTCGGCCTGAAACCCATGGGCCGCCAAGCGCGATCGGGCGCGGTCATCTACGAGTTGATGAGCGAGACCACCGCCGGTATCCGCAACTATCTCTGCCGGATTGACCGGATTCTCGCCCGGATTCAGGAAAACGTGGACTGGCAACTCGGCGTCCCGTTCTGGCCGGCCAATGGTTGTTATCACGGCGGCGCGTTTTTTCAAGCCATCGGCGTCGAGTTCGACCGGCTCGAAACCCGGCGCGACGTCATCAACGCCGACGTGCTCGACGCTTGGTTTCCGCCCTCGCCGAAAGTGATGTTGGCGTTGCGGGACAATCTCGACTGGCTCGTAGCCACCTCGCCGCCAACTGGCTGCGAAGGGTTGATCAGCGTGATCGC
>CALBCO010000091.1 GCA_937927265.1 uncultured Verrucomicrobiae bacterium
AACGCCGCCCCTCGGTAACTTGGTTGTTCGATAAAACAAATAAACGCCGCCGTGGTGAGAATCTTGTCGGCGACCGGATCGAGCAACGTGCCGAACTTGGTGTGATGCTTGTTCCGGCGGGCAAGCCAACCATCGAACCAATCTGTCAACGCGGCCACGATAAAGATGATCAGAGCCAACGTTTTGCCGTAGGGAAAATGCGACATGACGACGCCGCCTTTCGGCAGCAACAACGCCATGACGAAGAAGCCGGTCAGCACGATCCGCCCCAACGTCAACTTGTTCGGCAGGTTCATCCTGTGCATCCTACCGGCCTGCGCCCCGGCAAACAAGCTTGCTCTGACCGTCCGCCAATGTGCCCATCCGCGCCACGTCTCGGTGGGGCGCGTTACTGCCCAAGCCAGAGACGAAAAAGAAGCCGGTACTTCCGAGGCCCACCCCGCCGCCACCGTGAGTGTGTATGCTGCCAATGACACCGTGCGCTACTTCCACCTCTGACACTGGAAATGCAATTTTAATTCCCAGGACTTGCAACGATCCGGCCCTCCGCCCAACCCGCCACAAATTCACTCACGCCCATCTCCACCAATACCCGATTCTCAGCCGGTTTGACGACGGACATCGCCGGCAACCCTTTTAGTTCATACACCCGCGTCAACGCCTTGATCGTCCGCGTTCGGCCACTCTCCACACGGCGGCGGACGCCCTTTCGCCCCTTCCCCACGTCCGTGCGACGTCGAGAACCTCCCGTACGCAAACGCAGCCCAAGTAGGGCTGGGACCGCGCGTTCCAGCGGGCCGGTCCATTTGTTGTAGCTCACCGTGTACAGCCAACCTTCGGCGGCGACAAGGCGGAGCCTTGCCCCATTGCGCTGCGCGCGAAGCGCACGTGGGTGCAGGCTTCGCCTGTCTTGGAAGCGCGCCGGCAGGCCCTGCCAGAGGGGGCGATTGCGCTGGAGCACGGGCAGAAGTTGCTCGCTCATGTCCTGGGGGGCTGCCGACATGGCTGTCGCAAAGCAGCGGCCCGACGCAGAGCGTCTGCCACGAGAAGGTTATCTGGCCGGGGTCGTTGATCGCCCTGCCCTCGAAGTGTCGCCCCGTCACCTCCCGTTGGGTGTCCTCAACGAACACCTCGCGCTGGCTGGCGTGGAGCAGGCGGCGGGCGTCGGCCTGCTGCCACACCCACGCCACGACCTGGTGCAACAGTTGGCGCAGGGTCGCCACGCTTTCCTCGGATTGTTCGCGCAACCACTCGCCGACCTGGGATGGATCGGCGAACTTGCCCACGCCGAGGACTTGGCGCGCCAGCAAATCGTCGTTGAGTGCCTCGAGGTCGGAGAGGCAGCCGCCGCCCAAGCACAGCGTGTAGAGCAACGGGCCGACGATCACCTCTGGTGGGCAGCCCCGCCGCTTGTCCTTGCGCGAGTCGAGGCTGAGGGGCTGGCGCAGCTCGTGTCAGAGGCCGAAGCGGCGGCCCAAGGCCTCGACGGCGACCAAGCCGGCGTGGATGGAATGATCGGTGTTGGCGACAAATGCGAATTTGAGTCGGATGTCTTTCTTGGTGCTGGCAGCCATATGTTTCTATGAAGAAACGCGCCGAAATGAATTCACCGCAAATGGCAAGCTCTTCTCTCACTCGTAACGATTCGGGCACAGGTGCACACAGTTGTGGATTCAGCCGGTTGGTTTCAGTCCGGCAACATCTGCCTCCCCTCAGCCGCGATGCGGCATGGTGCAAGTTGCCGCTTTGTTTTGAGTGTGGAATGGGACGAAAACAGGCGAGATACGCATGCCATTTTGATTCAATCCCGCACGAATCGGTGTGGAATCCACCACAAATAGACAATCATTGCTATCAATTCGACGAGCGATTGCAGGACGATCACCGCCACGGCTAGCCGCCATTCCGCCGGCAACGCCAGCGCAAACGGCAACACCACAAACGAATTGCGCGTCCCTGCGCTGAATACCAACGTCCGTTGCGTGGGAAGATCCAGCCGGTAACGCCGCCCCACCCACCGGGCCACGAACGGGACGATGGCCGCATACGCGACAAACACCAACGTCGCCGCGCCGAGTTGCCGGGCGGTGTCGGCGACGACCCGCACCTGCGCACCGGCAATCAGAAAAACTGTCACCGCCAGCAACGGTACCGGCCCCCACGCCGACGCCGCCCGCCACTGGGCGACCAGCGCCAACCGGTGCGCGCCCCATTCCGTCGCCAACGCGAGCAGCAATGGCCCAACAATCAATCCGAGAAACGCTTTGAGAAAAGTCCCTGCCCGCACCAAGCCGGTAAACTCGTGTCCCAGGAACAACCACAAATACACCGGCAACGCCACCATCTGTGTCAGCAACAAGACCGGCGTGGAGGCCGTCGCCCGCCGCGCGTCGCCTTTCCCGAGCAATGTGAAACTCACATACCAATCTGTGCAGGGCACGAGCAGCACCAGATACACGCCCAACACCAGCGCGCCATTGCCCGGCAACGCCCGCGCCAAGACCCAGACCAGCGCCGGCACAATCAGAAAATTCGTCACCACCAACGCGCCAAGGAATCGCCGGTCGCGTGCCGCATCGGCGAGATGATCGAGCGGCACTTGGACGAACGTCACGTACAACAGCGTCGCCAACACCGGCCACAACGCCCGTTCCAGCGCCGGCGCGGTGGCCGGTGCCGTCAGCCCCAGTGCACAACCGGCGGCGATGGCGACCGCATACACCGCCACCTGCCACCGTTCCCATTGCAGCCGTGAGATCATCGGTTCGTCCGGTACGACATCCCACCCGTCAACACGAGAAAATAGTGTGTGGAATCAGCTGTCTGCCGGTTCTGCGCTGGCGTATGTAACCTTCCGGCATGAAACCCCGTCTGGTCTGGGTGATGAAAGCCTGTCTGATTATTCCGCTACTCGCTGTCACCGCGTTCGCTGCGCCGCGTCCACCAGAGCAACCTCTTACAGGCCCCGGCGGTGCGGACTACCGGCATCGGGAAATCCGCGAATCGGTGCACGGCGCCGGCCACACGCAATTCTGGTTGTTCGAGCCGGCCGCGCCGGCACCGGACTCTGCGCCGGTGATCGTCTTCCTCCACGGTTGGGGTGGGATGACGCCGCACCCGTATCAGGCCTGGATCGAACATCTCGTCCGCCGCGGCCACATCGTCATCTACCCGCGTTATCAGGCAAACCTGCGCACGCCGCTGCGGGAAATGACTGGCCACGTGATCGCCGCCGTGAAAACCGCGTTGACCGAATTGCAAACGGGCCGGCATGTTCGGCCGCGCCTCGACCGCATGGCGGCGGTCGGCCATTCGCTCGGCGGGGCGCTCGCCGCCAATCTCGCCGCCCTGGCCGGCACGGAAGGCTTGCCGGAGTTCAAGGCGCTGATGTGCGTCGAACCCGGCGACGGCTCGCATCGCAACCCGCGCGTCTCACTCCCCCGCGCCGATTGGGCGAAGATACCGGCCACGACATTGTTGCTGACCGTGGCCGGGGCCGACGATGACCGGGCCGGCGACGGCTACGCGCGGGAGATTTACCGGGGCGCAACCCAAATCCCCGCCGCCAACAAGGACCACATCGAAGTCCGCAGCGACGATCATGGCCGACCGGCGTTGAAAGCGGATCATTTTGCCCCGACCGCCCGCGCAGGCGCGGCGGACGCGCTGGACTACTACGGTTTCTGGAAACTGTTCGACGCGCTGACCGACGCCGCCTTTACCGGCCAGCACCGCGAGCAGGCCCTCGGCAACACGCCCGCCCAACGCTTCATGGGCCGTTGGTCCGACGGCGTGCCGGTAACAGAACTCGTCGTCACCGACCCGCCATGAAGCCCAACCCCGGCAGACGTGGCCGCGCGATGTAACGGTTTCGCCCTATTCCCTGAACGTCATGGCTGATTTGACCTGCCGGCCGCCAATCGCCATACCAACACCGCCCCCGCCGCGAACAACACCGCGCTGTACCCGAACGCCACGCTCGTCCCAAACGCCGTCCACAGCACGCCCACCACCGCGCTCGACACGAAATCGCCCACGCCGTTCACCGTCGCCAGCACACCGAAACCCATCCCGTGATGCTCCGCGCCCACCAGCTCCGCGCACAACGAATCCTCCAGCGTTTCCTCGATGGCCACATACACCCCGCCCAGCACAAAGATCGCCGCCAGCGTCCACACGTTCAACGGCAACGCGATAATCACCACCGCCATCACCGCTGCCAGCGCGTAACCGGCCGCCAACACGCGCGGTTTGGGAAACCGATCCGCCAGCCACCCGGCCACCAGTGCAAACCCGGCGTAACAGACGTTGTGCGCCACATACAACCCGACCGCGACGCTCGCCGCCTTCGTCGCGCCCAACACCGGCGCGAGCTTCTGCGTCGCCAACAAAATCAACAGCGTATGCGCAAAATCGCCCGCGCCGAACAAACCGACCGCCACGAGAAATGTCCGGAACCGCGGCGGCAACGCCCGCATTCGGTCGCCAAACGAAACATGTGGCACCGGCTTGCGCTCCCGTTCTTTCACCAGCCACACGATCGCCGCCACCGCCAGCAACCCGGGAATCAACGTCAGCGCGAACAACGTCGGATAATGATGCCCCACCA
>CALBCO010000092.1 GCA_937927265.1 uncultured Verrucomicrobiae bacterium
AGGCACTGTTGCACGCGCGCGTAGGCGACGATGTGATGTTTCGGGGCAATGCTTTGACGATTGTCCGAGTAGAGGACGTCTGAATCTCCCCGGAGTAGCCCGCCCCATCCTCACTCGCGGATGTGGCCATCCCCGACCACGACGTACTTATAGCTGGTCAGGTCCTCCAACCCCATGGGCCCGCGCGCATGGAGTTTGTCAGTCGAAATTCCGATTTCTGCGCCAAACCCATACACCCCGCCATCGGCTAACCGGGTGCTGGCATTCCAAAAGACACTGCTACTGTCCACTTCGCGCAAAAACTGTTCGGCTGTGTCGCGGTTGCGGGTCACAATCGCGTCGCTGTGGGCGCTGCCGTATTTTGCGATGTGCTCGATCGCCTCGTCAAGACCCGCCACCACGCGAATCGCGAGAATCAAATCCAAATACTCCGCAGACCAATCCTCCTCGGTCGCCAGCCGAATTTCCGCCAGTGGGATAGAGCCGTCAATGACGTACTGCTGCGCCCGTTCTTCGACGCGCAACTCCACGCGCCGGCTGCGCAGCGTCCGCACAATGCGCGGCAAAAACTTCGCCGCCACCGGCTCATCCACCAGCAACGTCTCCAACGCATTGCACGTCGCCGGCCGCTGACACTTGGCGTTGATCACAATTTTCTCCGCCATATCCAAGTCAGCATCCCGATCCACAAACACGTGGCAGACACCCTTATAATGCTTGATCACCGGCAGGCGCGACTTCTCCACCACGGCCCGGATCAAACTCTCGCCACCGCGCGGAATGCAGAGATTGATGAGGTCATCCAATTTTAACAACTCATCCACCGCCACACGGTCCGTGGTTGGCACCACCGTCACTGCGTCGGCCGGCAAGGACGGTCGCATCGCCTCGGCCAACGCGAGGTTGCTGTGCAACGCCTCTGAACCACCGCGCAGGATGACAGCATTGCCGGACTTCACGCACAACGCCGCTGCGTCAACTGTGACATTTGGCCGTGCCTCGTAAATCATCAAAATCACACCCAACGGCACGCTGACCTTTTGCATTCGCATCCCGTTTGGCGCCGTCCACTCGCGGCGGACCTGTCCGACCGGATCGGGCAACGCGACGATTTCGCGCACGGCTTGGGCCACGGCGGCGATCCGTTGATCAGTGAGCGTGAGCCGGTCGAGTACGGCAGCAGACAAACCAGCTCGGCGACCGGCTTCCACGTCTTTGGCATTGGCGACCTTGATTGTGGCCGCGGCCTGTTCGATGCCCGCCGCCATGGCCAACAACGCGGCGTTTTTGCTCGTGGTATCCCACTTCGCCAAAGCCCGCGCCGCCTCTCGACTGCGTGTCGCCAAGGCCCGCATTTGTTGCTTCCAATCCATGCTGTCCCCCATCCTCTCTTCCATCCTGCTGTTACAAAATCACCAGATCATCCCGATGCACAACCACCGCGCCACTGCGCAACAGGCCACGCGCAAACTCCGCCCCGCGCTGGTCACAAATGCTGACCACCGCGCCGGTGCTGGCCGCGCCTTCGGTGCGCACCACGCCTTTGGCCAACAAACTTTTTCCCGCCCCACACAAGGCCTGTTTGGCGCCGTCATCCACCACCAACCGGGCAGCAGGCCGATGGAAAAATGCAATCCATCGTTTCCGGCTGCTCAACCGGCCCGCGCGGGGCAAAAAAACCGTTCCCACTTCGTTCCCCGCCAGAATTTCGGCCAATACGTTTGGCCGGTCGCCGTCGGCAATCACCAACGGCAGGCCGGCGCGGGTCACAATCTTCGCCGCCTCAATCTTGGATTTCATGCCGCCGACACTGGTGGTCCGATCCGTACCGCCCGCCAGCGCCTCAATATCGCGGGTGATTGCCGGCACACGAGCAATCACTCGTTGCTCTCGGTCCAGTAATCCAGCCACGTGCGAGAGAATCACCAGCAAGTCAGCGTCAATCAACGCGGCCGTCAACGCGCCCAACCGGTCATTATCGCCAAACTTGATTTCGTCCACGGCCACCGTATCGTTTTCGTTGATGATCGGCACGACGCGGCGCGCCAACAACGTGGCCAACGTCTGCCGGGCATTAAGGTGCCGTGTCCGATTGTGCAAGTCGTCATGCGTCAACAACACTTGAGCCACATGAAGGCCGGCGCGGCCAAACGTCTCGTCGTAGGCGGCCATCAATTTTCCCTGCCCGATTGCAGCACACGCCTGCAACTCCGCCAATTCACGGGGCCGCCGAGCCAAACCGAGCACTGCCATACCCGCGGCAATCGCGCCCGAAGACACTAACACAATTTCCCGTCCTTCCCGATGTAGTGCCGCGACCTGTTCGACCAAACGCCCAATCTGCGCCTGCGACAGCCGTTGAGCGGCGTCCGTGAGCAAGCCGGTGCCAAATTTGATCACCAACCGGCGGCTACGGGATAACAGTTCCGTGCGGGATTTCCTCATGAGCAATACTCAGCTATCTAACAGATTCGAAAAACGCTGTCGAGGTGGAACAACACCGCTCCCTCGCCGAACATCACCGGGCAAAACGGCCGCCACCCACTCCAACATCATCCGGTCTGCCCCCAACCGCTTGGGCGCAGCGCTGCAGCGTCCGGCAGCGCAGTGGACAACATCGTTGTCATTCGTCGCCCCCTTTTTCAAACAATCGGGCGCTTGCCTATTTCGCAACCACACCTATACTGACAAACAAATCCAACAAGAAAAACATGGCAACTCTTACTCACGCGTGGCATTTCTTCCGGGCTGGCGGTAGCGACCAAGTCCACCTTCAAAGCGGTGCCGACTTGGCCCACCTCGATCAACTCGACCCCAAACTCTGGGCCGCCCTTGCTTGTCCCACCACGGGGCTGGAGTTCGATGCCAAGACCTTGCAATTGGTTGATACCGACAAGGACGGGCGAATCCGCGTCCCGGAAATCATCGCCGCCGCCAAGTGGGCTGCTGCTTGCCTGAAAAATCCCGATACTCTGCTGACCGGCCAAGCGGACCTGCCGCTGGCCGCCATCAACGACGCCACACCCGAAGGCCAACAACTGCTCGCGTCCGCCAAACAGATTCTGGCCAACCTCGGCAAACCCGACGCCCCAACAATTTCCGTCACCGACACCACCGACACCGCCAAAATCTTCGCCAACACCACCTTCAATGGCGACGGCATCGTTCCCGCCGACACCGCTCCTGACGAAGCCACCCAAGCGGTCATCAAGGACATCATCAACTGTCTCGGTGCCGAGGCCGACCGTAGTGGCAAGCCCGGCATCAATCAAGCCAAGCTCGACCAATTCTTCACCGAAACCGCGGCCTATATGGCCTGGCAATACAAAGCCGTCCTGCCCTTTGGTGAACAAACCGCCGCCGCCGCCGCCGCCGTCCGCGCCGTGAAAACCAAAGTGGATGACTATTTCGCCCGTTGCCGGCTGGCGGCATTCGATGCCCGCGCACTCGGCGCACTCAACCGCCAGGAGTCCGAATACCTCGCCGTCGCCGCCAAAGACTTGACCATCACCGCCGCGGAAATCGCGGATTTCCCCCTGGCGCGCATCGAAGCGAACAAACCGTTGCCACTGACGACCGGCGTCAACCCCGCATGGGCCGAACCCGTCGCCGCGCTCCAACAATTCTTCGGCAACAAAACCGCCATCACCGAGGCGGATTGGGCGTTGCTCGTTTCCAAACTCGCCCCCTATGAGGAGTGGTTGGCCGGCAAGGGCGGGGCCTCCGTCGAAAAACTCGGCCTCGGCCGCATCCGCGCCATTCTGGCCAGTAACGCCAGAGAAACCATCGCCAGCCTGATCGCCCAAGACAAAGCCCTCGAACCCGCAGCCAACGCCATCGCCGCCGTGGACAAGCTGGCACGTTACCACCGCGATTTGGCGAAACTGCTCAACAACTTCGTCGCCTTCCGCGATTTCTATACACGGCAAAACAAAGCGGTCTTCCAAGCCGGAACGCTCTACCTCGACCAACGCAGTTGCGAGTTGTGCCTCCGCGTGGAGGACGCCGCCAAACACGCTCAACTGGCCGGCCTGAGCCGCTGCTACCTCGCCTACTGCGACTGCGTTCGCAAAGCCACGGGCGAAAAAATGTCCATCGTCGCCGCATTCACCAACGGCGATTGCGACAACCTCCTTCCCGGCCGCAATGGCATCTTCTACGACCGGCAGGGCCGCGACTGGGATGCCACCATCATCAAGATCGTGGACAACCCCATCAGCATCCGCCAAGCGTTCTGGTCGCCCTACAAAAAGTTTGTCCGCATGATCGAAGACCAAATCGCCAAACGCGCCGCCGCCGCCGAAGCCGCCAGCGACAAGAAATTGGCCGACGCCGCTGTCGCTACCGCCACCGCCGACCAAGCCAAACCGCCCATCGCACCGAAGAAGATTGATGTCGGCACCGTGGCCGCCATCGGAGTGGCCGTCGGGGGTATCACCGCCGCCTTGGGCGCACTGCTGCAAACATTCTTCGGCCTCGGCTTCTGGATGCCGTTGGGACTGGCCGCGCTGATTCTCATCATCAGCGGACCTTCGATGCTGATTGCCGCGCTCAAACTTCGCCAACGCAACCTCGGCCCACTCCTCGACGCCAGCGGCTGGGCCGTCAACACCAAAGCCAAAATCAACATCCCCTTTGGCGCGTCCCTCACCAAGGTGGCTGTCCTGCCCTCCGGTGCGCGTCGTGACCTCGCTGACCCGTTCGTTGCGCAAAATACCGGCCGCAACCGGGCCATCCTGTACGGCGTGTTGATTCTGGCGCTAATCGCCGCCTGGTATTTCGGCTCGTTTGAACAAATCGTGCCGGGGGTGCTGCCGAAATCCGGTTGGGTGCAAAAACATGCCCAGCCGATCAAATAACCCGCTTGCCGACAAGTTGGCGGCCAGCTTGGCCGACGGCACCTTTGTCCGGTTGGTGCTGTCCAGCCCAGTCGGCGGCGAGGTGGAGAAAATCATCGGCCGCCTCATCGCACTCAAATCCGGCCGGCATCTCTCACTCACCTACCGCTACCCAACCCGCGACGTAACGAAGAACCTGCCGTTGGCCGACGCGCCCGCATGGTTGCGCAACCAAGTGCCCCGCACGTTTCGCAGCGCATTGCTCGGCACGACCCGCGCCGATTGGCAACTCCACGACACGCGACTTGTCCGTCACAAACCGCTAACGACTGAACCTCCCGCATGCTCTCACGACCATTCCCGACACCGCGTGCTGGGCAACGCCCCGTGGCTGCCGGCCCACCCAGATAAACGCCGCCAAATTGACCGATACGCCGAAATCTTTTCCCATCTCGCCCAAGAATGTCGCTGGCCGGCGGCACCGGTCATTGCCGACATGGGCTGCGGCAAAGGCTACCTGACCTTCGCCGTCTGGCATCTGCTGCGCGACCGGGGCGCGCGCGTCATCGGCGTCGAACAACGCCCCGAACTGGTCGCGGCGGCCAACCAGCTCGCCCAACAAATCAGCGCTACCGGCTTGGAATTCGTCCCCGGCACCATCGCCAACGTAGAACTGCCAACGTTGGACGGCCTGATCGCACTGCACGCCTGCGATACAGCAACCGACGATGCGATTCGGCGCGGGATCACCCAAAAGGCGCAGTTAATCATCGTCGCGCCGTGTTGCCACCGGCAAATCCGACCGCAACTCGGCAAGCCAGAGCCGCTTGCACCAGTGCTGGCGCACCGCTTGATGGCTGAGCGCATGGCCGAATGGGCAACCGACGGCCTGCGCATCTTGGCGCTCGAAGCAGAAGGTTACCGGGTGAAAGCCATTGAGTTCGTCGCCAGTGAACACACGCCCAAAAACCTGATGATTGCCGCCATCCGAACCGGCAAGCCCGGCAACGGAGAACAGGTGGCAGCGTTCAAGAAGTTCTTCGGCATCCAGCATCACGCCGTCCTGGACGGCGATGACTGGACACCACCTGCCCCGGAAACGACAAAACGACATTCAAGCCACGGCATGCCAAATGAACGTTGACTGGCGAGCACTGGCGCGGTTGCGGGCGACATTCCTCGACGGCACGGCTGGCGCCAAAGATTACTGGCACAGTGAATCCGACCTCGACAGCTACGATCAGACGTTTGGCCAACGAATCCGGTGGAAATGGGACTACGTACTGGCCGAGTTACAGCGCCGGCACTGGTCGCCGCCGGCCGGTTCTGTGTTGGATTGGGGTTGCGGCACCGGCGTGGCGAGCCGGGCGTTCCTCCACCATTTCGGCAATGCTGACCGCGTGGTATTGGCAGACCGGTCACCGCTGGCCATGCGATTTGCCGCCCAGAAACTCGGCGGCACATCGGTCTGGCTGGAAGCGAAGCCAGGACCGGCAACCGTAATGCTTCTCTCGCATGTCTTGACGGAACTCGCGCCGTCCGTGTTGGCGGAATTGCTGGCACTGGTCCGGCAGGCAACGGCAGTGGTCTGGGTTGAGCCGGGAACGTTCGCAGTCAGCCGCCAACTGATTGCCCTCCGGGAACAGTTACGCGGTGAGTTTCAACTGGTCGCGCCGTGTCCGCATCAGCGGGGGTGTGGGCTGTTGGCTGCCGGCAACGAGAGGCATTGGTGTCATTTCTTTGCGCCGTCGCCACCGAAAGTTTTTACCCACAGCGACTGGGCGCGGTTTGGCAAGCTGGCTGGGATTGATTTGCGGAGCTTGCCAGTCAGTTACCTGGTTTTAGACAAGCGGCCGGTGCCGTCAGCCGAACCGGTGCGGGCGCTGGGCCGGGCGCGGGTGTACAAGGCGCACGCGCTGGTGTTGGAGTGTGTGCCGAACGGAGTGCGGGAGCGGCGGGTCACAAAACGCGAGTCGCCGGATTTGTTTCGGCGGTTGAAGAAAAACAAAATCCCCTGACCGCGGTTGGCGATCAGGGGACTCGGGTGAACCGGAAGATTGGTTACTTCGCGATCACGTTCACGGCTTTGGGTCCCTTGGGGGAATCCTGGAGTTCAAACTCCACGGCCTGGCCTTCCTGCAAATTGCGGAAACCTTCCCCGCCGATGGACGAGTAATGCACAAACACATCCGGGCCGCCATCCTGTTGGATGAAGCCAAAGCCCTTCTTCGTGTCGAACCACTTCACTGTTCCTGTTGCCATACGTTCTCTACATTCCTTTCTGTTCACTGCTGTAGTCCAGTAACAAAAACGCCGTTCCACGTACTTCGGAACGGCGGAGTTCACTTCCAAAGACTACAGCATTAGTAGCATACACAGCCCCGCGCTTTTTGTCAAGCCCCCGGTTCTAAGGACATTCCCCGGTTTTTCTAGGAGGTGTTGAAAAGGTGGAGTGGGGCGGACACGGTGGCGGGGCGGGAGACGCGACACAGTACGCAGTTCATCCCCAGCCGCGACAGCAAGACTCGCAGTCCGTCGGCCAGCGCATCG
>CALBCO010000093.1 GCA_937927265.1 uncultured Verrucomicrobiae bacterium
CGCGCTCGGCGTGGTGGCGGGGGGCGTGTGGTTGCCGGTGGCGGTGGGGTATCGGGCGGCCGGTTTGCTCGCGGGTGCGGTGTTGGTGGTGGCCGGGGTCATGGTGTGGATGGCGAAGGCAAATCCCGTCGCCTGGAAGCGGCCGGTCACGGCGGCGACGCCGCTTCGACCACGCCGCAAGGAGGCCTGGGCGTGGGCCGCAGTGGCCGGGTCGGGTTTTTTGTCCATCGGGGCCGAGGTGCTGGCGATGCAATGGCTGTTGTTGCTCGTGCCGGAATCGGTGTTCGTCGTAGCGGCGGTGTTGTTCGCGTTCGTGGTGAGTTTGGCGGGCGGGGCGTGGTTGGCCAGTCGCCTGCGCGCCCGTGGGTGGCCAAGCGCAAAACTCTTGCCGGGGGCGCTGCTGGTCAGCGGGGTGTTGGCGGTGGTGTATCCGTTCGGGGCGTGGCCGTGGATCGGGCAACAAGTCTCGCTCTCGTGGGCAACGGTGGCGTTGGTGCCGCTGGTGGTTTGTTTGGGAATGGTGTTTCCGTTGGCGTGGGAACAGGCGGCGGTGGCCATGCGTCATCAGGGCGCCGCGCTGGGCCAGTTGATCTGGGTGAACAAGTTGGCGTGCGCCGCCGGCGCCGTGGTGGTGCCGCTGGCACTGGTGCCGTGGCTCGGGCCGGTGCGGGCGGCGTGGGTGGTGGGGGCCGGTTATTTTTTGCTCGCCGGCCGGTGGGGATGGCTGGGGTTGGCGCCGGTCGCCCTCGGTCTGTGGTGGGCGCCGGTGCCGGTGCGGTTGTGGCCGGGGGAACATTTGCGCGCCGTGGCCTACGATGCGCAGGGCGTGGTGGCCACGGTCGAAGACGCCCAGGGATCCCGGCACATGGTGTTGAACCAGTTTTATACGTTGAACGGCACCGGGCGGGCGTTGTTGGCGCAGCGGCAGCAAGCTTGGTTGCCGCTGACGTTGGCGGAACGCACCGATCGGGTGCTGTTCATTGGGATGGGCGCGGGCATTTCGGCCAACGCCGTGTTGGATTTTCCCGTGCGCGAGTTGGTGGCGGTCGAGGTGTTGCCGGCGGTGGCGCGAACCGCGCGAACCGAGTTCGCCGCGTGGAATGGGCGGTTGTTCAACGATGCTCGCGCGCGGGTTGTGGTCGGCGACGGACGCCGGGTGGCGCATTCGGGCCAATGGGACGTGGTGATCGTGGATTTGCTGTGGCCGGCTGCGGACGGAACGGGACATTTGTACAGCCGGGATTTTTTCCGCGAGGCGAGGGATCGGCTCGCGCCGGGCGGGTTGTTGTGTGTGTGGCTGCCGATGCATCAGTTCGATGCCGCGACGGCGGGGTGTGTGTGTCGGACGTTTGCCGAGGTGTTTCCGCAGGCGGTGGCGATTCGCGGCAGTTTTGATCCGTTGTCGCCAATCGTCGGCTTGGTGGGCAGTCAGCAGCCGGTGGCATGGACATTGAAGCAGGCAATCCCGGCGTCGCCGTTGTTGCGGTCGGCTGCGCATCTGCCGCTGGCGTCGGTCGGCGACCTGCACGCCACGGCGGCGTTTGCCAACGCGCCGGTCACCACGGATGATCGCCCCGTGGTGACGTTTCTCGCGGCAACCGCCCGCGAGCGGTTGCGGGGGATGCGCTGGTTGGAATGGTGCAGCGCGCAATTCCCGTCCGCAACCCATGCGGCCACGTTGGCGGGGCAGAATTATTTCGCGGCCGCCGTGCTGCGGGTTCCGTGGCCGGAGCCGCGGGAACAAGAGGCCCGGCTGGAGCGCGCGGCATTTCATCTCGACCGCGCCCGGCAGTGGTGGCCGGAGGCGGTGTTGACCGTGGAGGATTTGGGACAATGATGCAGGGCGAGCGGGAATGGATCGCGGTGGCAATTTTTGCGGTGACATACGCGCTGATCAGCGGGCGGCGGTTGAAGGTGTTGCCGCTGAATCGGCCGGCGGCGGCTCTGCTCGGCGCGGTATTGATGGTCGCGAGCGGGGTGTTGACGCCCGAAGCGGCGTATCGTGCGGTGAATTACGACACATTGGTCCTGTTGTTGGGGATGATGTTGATTGCGGCGTATTTGCAACTGGCCGGCTTTTTCGAGTGGGCGGCGGACCAGATTTTGCATCGCGCCGGCACGCCGCAACGGTTGTTGCTGTATTTGATGCTCACCTCGGCTGGGTTGTCGGCATTGTTGGTGAACGACACGGTGTGTTTGTTGCTGACGCCGTTGGTGGTGGCGGTGATCGTACGTGGTCGGTTGCCGTTGCTGCCGTATCTGCTGGCGTTGGCCACGAGCGCCAACATCGGCAGCGTGGCGACGTTGGTGGGCAATCCGCAGAACATGATCATCGGTCACTTGTCGGGAATATCGTTTGCGCGGTTTGCGGCGGCGTTGACGCCGGTAGCCGTGGTGGGATTGGTGATCAATTATGCGGTGTTGCGAGTGGGATTTCGGAAGGTGCTCGCCGTTGCGCGGATTGAGTCCGGGGACAGCGTTGCGACGGTACCGGTTTTGGATCGCAGGTTGTTTGTGAAGGTGGCGGTGGTGTTTGGGTTGGTGTTGACGGGGTTTCTGGCAGGGTTGAATCTGCCGTGGACGGCGTTGGCGGGAGCCGCCTTGATCATGGTACTGGCGCGGCGGGACACGCATCCGGTGTTGAAATTGGTGGACTGGCATTTGTTGGTGTTTTTCGCGGCATTGTTTGTGGTGGTGGAGGGCTTGAATGGCACGGGGTTGCCGGAGCGGTTTCGGCCAGATTTGGGGGCGAGTGTGCCCACGCAGGCGTGGAATCTGACGTGGTTGTCGGTGCTCGGATCGAACATTTTTTCCAACGTGCCGTTCGTATTGGTGGCTGGCCGGTGGATGAGCGGATTTGTGAATCCCGATCTGATGTGGCAGGTGTTGGCGATGGCGACCACCTTAGCCGGGAATCTGACGTTACTCGGCTCCGTGGCGAACTTAATCGTGGTCGAGAGTGCCCGCGGCCACATCGAGGTTGGCTTCTGGGATTACGCGAAGTTCGGCATTCCGATCACGATCGCCACCACGCTGGCCGGCACCGCGCTGTTGTTGCTCGGTCAATAAACGTCGTCCATCTCGTCTTTGCCGGTCTGCTTGGTCGGCACCTCGACGCCCTTGATGTCGCCGCCTTTGTCTTTGTCTTCTTCGGCGTGGGCATAGTAGTAGCCGTGGGAGTAGTAGCTGTAATAATACGGGTAGTAGTGGTAGTAGCCCACGCGTCCAGGTTCGAGGTTGTTCAACACAAACCCAAAAATCTTTGCCCCGCGGCTGACGGCGGTGGTCTTGGCCACGCGCACATACCGCCGGGAGGTCCGTCCCGCCCAAATGATGAAAAGCACACCGTCCACCGCCGCGCCGAGAATGGCACTGTCGGCAATCCCCATCACGGGCGGGCAATCCACAATGATCCGGCTATAGCGGGGCAACGCCCAATCCAACAACTCCTTGAGCCGCCAGCCCAACAGCAACTCGGCCGGGTTGGCCGGGTAGGAGCCGACGGTGATGACGTCGAGCTTGGGCACGTCGCACGGCTTGATGACTTCCTCCGGGGTGGCCTCGCCAAGCAAGACATCCGCGAGGCCTTTTTCTTTGTTGAGGCTGAAATATTTGTGGATTTCGCCGCGGCGCAGGTCGCCATCAATCAGCAACACCCGATCCTCCACCTGCGAGAAGCCGATGGCGAGATTGATCGTGGTGGTCGTCTTGCCTTCGCGCGGCACGGCGCTGGTGACGAGAATGGAGCGGAGTTTTTCGCGCGGCGTGGAAAAGATGATGGCGGAGCGCACCACCCGGTAGGCCTCGGCGACGCCGCCTTGTTGTTTGAGCCGGTCGAGGCGGTGGGCGCTGAGATCGTCGGGATTCCACTGCGCAGCCGGCACCATGCCCAAGAACGGCAATTGCAGGTCGCGTTCGACCTCCTCGGCGAGTTTGATCGAGTCATCAATGTATTCAATGAAGAACGCCAGCGCCAAGCCGAGGCCGATGCCGAACATCGCCGCCACCATCAATCCCTTCATCTTCTTCGGATAGACCGGGTCTTGCTCGACGATGGCTGGTTCGAGGACGGAGACGGTGCGGTCATTGAATCCTTGCGTCACGTCAATCTGCATCAGTTTGCCGAGCAGCGTGTTGTACAACGTCTGGACGCGTTCGACGTTGCTGCGCATGGACTTGATTTCCAGCATCCGCTGGCTGTCGCCCAAGGCTTCGGCATCAATTTGATCCGCCACCGCCTTGATTTCATCGTACCGTTGCTTGGCCAATTGATAATCCGCATCCACCTTCTCCCGGATGAATTGCACTTCCGCATCCATCTTTTCGCTGAGGTCCTGCAACGCCCGCTCCGTCTCCATCAAGGCGGGGTGTTTGGACCGGTACAGTTTCCGCATTTCCGCCAACCGCGCCTGCAACAACCGGCGTTGGGCTTCGTACTCGAAGAGCCGTTGGCCACGGCTTTCGCCCACAATGCCGATCATCGTTGGCGGGGTCTCCACCCGGTCGGTGTCGGCGGCGGTCGAAGCGCCTCCACCGCTCGCCGGTGCTCCCGGCGGTGCCGGCGAGACCGGACCGGCGGCCGTGATGGGGGGGGCGAGGGGGTTCAGCACGTCCACTTTGGCGGTCAGATAAAACTCTTTTTCCAATCGGTCCTGCAACAATTGCCGCAACTCGGCGGGCGTCAGTCCGCCTGTGGGGACGCGGCCCAGCGGCGGGAACTCGATCAGGCCGGCCGCGTCCACTTTGACCTGCCGGTTCAAGCTCGGATCCTTGTCCACCGTGATCTTGACTTCCGCGCCGGGGATGAGCGGTTGGGTTTCAAAGGGGTCGCTCGCCGACGGCGTGTCACTGGCCGCTGGCGACGGGCCGGCGACGCCGGTGCCGGCGTTCAACAGCGCCAACACCGTTGCGGTGTCGCGCCGGGCATCCATCAACTGTTTGCGGGTTCGGGCTTCCGCCAAATCCACTGTGGCGCGGCCGAGGTTGTTGAGCACCTGCCAGTATCGCCACTGATAGACCTGTTCTTGGCGTTCGAGCATCGCCATGTTGTGTTCCTTGGCGAAGTTGATCAGTTTGTCGTTGGCGCCTTTGAGTTCCTGCGACAGCCGGTTGATCTCGCGCGTCAGCATCAGCAACGCGGATTCCGACGTGGCCGCGCGCTGCTCGTCGCGGAAGCGGAAATATTCCTCGGCGAGCGCGTTGGCAAACGCCCGGGCGAAGTCGCGTGACGGGCTGTCCACTGTGATCAAAATGATTGTCGCGCCGCGGACGGTGGTCACCTTCAGGTTGGTGAGGTTTTCACGGACCTCCTCGGCGGTTTTTTTCAGCCGTTGCTGCACCCGGCGCAACATGGTCGGGCTGGACATGATTTCGATCTGGGTGGCGTAAAACGTGCGCGCATCCTCGCGGCTGAGTTCCGCGGACGGCAGGGCCGTGCCGGCCGTGGTGACGAGCAATTTGCAATTGGCGCGGTAAATGGGTTGCCGGGTGAACAAAAACGCTGTCGTCGCCGCCATGCTCAACAGGAAACAAACCAGCACTAGCCACTTGCGTTTCAGGACGACGGCAATGTATTCCTTGACGTCCACAGACTCTGTTTTCGTCTCACCGGTGCCTGGACCAATCATCGTTGCTCCGTCAGAAATTGATTATTTTTTCCGGAACGATCAGCCAATCGCCGTTCCGAACAGGAATATCCTTGTTGAAATCGCCTCGTTTCATGATCCGGGTCACGTTGATAATCGTCTCGTACTTTTTCCCCGACTCATCGTACCGGATTAACTTCACCGCCGCGCCGTTGCCGAAGGTGGAAAAATTCCCCGCGGCGATGATCGCCTTGGTGACCGTGAAATGTTCGTCAGCCGGCAACAACAACGGCCCCGGCCGGTTGACGCTGCCCAACACGTAAATCACGCCCCCCCCGGCCGCCGTGGTCTCAATGTTGACGCGCACGGTGGCCATATTGAAGTAATCTCTCTCCAGATGCGTCTTGATGCGCTGAGCCACTTCGTCGGTGGTCAACCCGGCCACTTCGAGCCGGCCCAAAGGCGGGTAATCAATTGCTCCGCTATTCGGCACCGCAAACTGCCGGCTCAGGCTGCGGTCTTCCTCCACCGTGATACTGATGACCATGCCGGCAGTGATCAACCGCGGGGTCACCCCCGGAGCCGCCACCATGTTCGTCGCGGCCTCACTGCCGGGTGGGGTCACGGCCTCCCCCATCGCCCGCAGTGCAGGAATGGGTGTCCCACTGGCAACGGCCGGCGATTTTTCACCGCGGCCAGTCATCCGCATAAACTCTTCCGGCCCAAGCTGACGCGCGCCGCTATTGCCAAAATAATAACACCCGACAGTGGTCAGCAAAGCCCCGACCATGATTGCCTGAAATCGCATTGGCGTTATCATAGCCTGAGCCTGAAACACGGTCAAGGCTCTCTCCCTACCGCATCTTCCGCTTGCCCACCGGCCCAATCTCCGCTACACAAGAATTCAACCAAGAGGAATTTATGAGCACAGCATTCCAAGTCGCCGTTTGCGGAAGCATTGTCCCGGACCCATTGCAGACCTTGGAGCCCGTCACCGGACCAGCCGGGCCGGCGCTGAAGAATGAGCTGATGTTGCCGGCCGTGTTGGACCCGTGGGCATGGCATGCGTTGTTCGAGGCCGCCCACCTGGCCAAAGCCCATCCCGGCAGCAAGGTTTATCTCGTCAGCGTCGCCCCCAAAGCCAAACTCCAACAGGTGATGATGACCGTTGGCCAAAAAGTTCCTTTTGAACTTCTCGCGGTGGACGGGCCGTCGAGCGGCTTTACCGAAGCGGCTGAAATTGCGCCGCTCTTGGTGGAGACCATCAAAACCATTCCTGGGTTCGACCTCAACCGGCTGCTTGTGTTTGGCGGCTGGGAATCCGCCTCGCGCGGCGCCGGGGCCACCCTGCAAATCGTGGGCGAACTGCTCGGCATCACCGACCAGTTTCAAGGCGTGGACCAACTCACCGTCGGCCAAGACGGCGCGTTGGAAATTCTGGAGCGCATCGAGGGCGGCCGGCATCAAATCTCCCGTTGCGCGGGCGCGCCGGCGGTGCTCGGTTGGGCAACCGGCAACCTGCCCGAACCGCCTAACAACCCGCAGATCGGCATGGCCAACATGCGCGGCATCATGCCCGCCCTGCAGAAGGCAAAACCCGCCAAGCTGACCGGTGCCGGCGTGACATTTGCCAGCGTCACGTTGCCCAAACAACAACGCCAAACCAAAATCGTCAAAGACACCCCGCCCGACGAAATTGCCCGCGAAATTGTCGCCTGGATTCAACAATAACCGGAGATCATCACCATGGAAACGATCTTGTTCCTGACCCACCCCGACGCCGGTAAACCCGCGTTGGAAGCCCTCGCCGCAGCCCAGGAACTCGGCGGTCAACTGATCATCGGCCTGTTTGGCGCCGAGGTCCAAACCACCGCCAACCAATGGGCCGGCTGCGGTGCCGCCAAGTTTCTCGGCGTCATCGGCAACGAATTCACGACTGCTCGATACGCCACGGACGCTGCGGCGGCGGAAGCGTTAGTCAAGGCCGCGCAAGCCACGATCGTCATTGCGCCTGCCACCTCGCGGATGAACCGCATCCTGCCCGGTGTCGCTCACCGTTGCGGTGGTCGGACCGACACGCACGTGACCGCGCTGACCGCCACGAGTGTGACGCGTTGGTACTACCGGCAACGGATGGAAGCTGTGTTGTCCCGCACACAACGACCGTGGTTTATCGCGTTGGATCCTGGTTGCCACGCGCCCGCCTCCCCCGCACCGGGCACGGCAACCGTGACCATAGTACCGGTTTCCCTGCCTTCCATACGGACGACCGTCACGGGGGTGAAATCTCCCGAAGCCAGCCAACAAACCATCCGCCCAGACGCGCCTCTGTTGTTCGTGGCCGGCGCGGGTTGGACCAAGAAACAGCCCGATGGTCAGCCCCATGTGTCCGAGGCGGCTGATCTGATTCTTGGTTTTCTCAACGCCACCCAGGCCTCGCTGGGCAGCAGCAAGTCATTGGTGGATTTAAGCGGTGAAGGTCAGGCGGTGTTGCCGTTCATGAGCCACCTTAATCAGATTGGCCAGACCGGGGCGACCCCGCGGCACCCCAAGGGTCTTGCCACTTGTTGCCATGGCGAAGAACCGCATGTTGTGGGTTGGCGGTTCATCAACGAACGGCGCGCGATCAATCTCGATGCCAATTGCGGTTGGGCCCGCGGCAAGGCGGACGTGTTGTATGTAGCCGATGCGTTTGCGGTGATCCGCAAAGTCAACGAACTGTTGGCGGGGAAATAGCCGTCGCCTGATTCAGGTCAACGCGCGCGACGACGCCGACGACAGTGGTTGCGCCTGCTCCGCTTGGGCTAGTTTCGCGTCGAATTTCGTCAGTGTTTTCTCGGTTTCGGCATAACTGCCGGTCGCATTGGTCAGATGCCGGCCGAGCACGCGGAAGTTCTCGGCCACCTTGTCAAAATCACCCCGCAACCGGGCCAGTGCCGCAAGGATTTCCTGCGCTTTTTCTTCCACCTGCATTCCGCGCAGCCCCAGCAGGATGGTCTGCAAGTAGGCGTAAAAACTGTTGGGGCTGACCGGCACGACCCGGCGTTTGAGGGCGTAGTGAAACAACTCGTGCTCGTCGCCCGCTTCCTGTTTAATGATCGTTTCGTAATACACATTTTCCGCCGGCACATACATCAACGCGAAATCATACGTGCCCTCATCCGGTAAAATGTATTTGCGGGCAATCGTGTCCACATGTTTTCGGACATCCTGCAGGAATTGTTTGCGAGCCGATTGCCGGTCCGCATCGGTGGCCGCCTCCACTACCCGCCGAAAGTTTTCATAGGGAAACTTGGCGTCCACCGGCACGAGTCGTTGTCCGATTTGCAGCGCGGCGTCCACCGCCTCGCCGCTCTTGAACCGGTGTTGGAGCCGGTAATGTTCCGGCGGTAGAATCTGCGCGAGCAGATCGCCTAGAAACAACTCGCCCATCCCGCCCCGTAGTTTGGGGGCGCGGAGGATGTGGACCAGCTCCGCCGCGGCCTTGCCGACCTCGTGGATTTGCCCGACTTTCTCGCGCAAATCGCCGACGACCTTGGCCGCGTTGTCGAGCCGGGTGTTCATCGAGGTGGTGGAGGATTGCAAGTTTTCCGCCACGGTTTGCCCGAACTTGTCGAGTCGGTCTTGCAACGCGGTGAGTTGCTGTTGCATCAGCATGAGCGATGGGTCCGGGCCGACCGGCTTGTTCCGCTCCCGCAGAAACACCACCAGCACTGCCACAACCGCTGCCAGCGTCAGCACACTGAGAATGAGGACTACCGGTTCCATGAACGGCAGACTAACATTGCACACGGACGCGAGCCAGCCGTTTTCTGGCCGCCCCGGTCGTTCGGCCACCGCGGAACGACGCGACGGGCGGTTGAACTGAATTGCCGCGCCGGTTGTCTGACGATATAAACATCACACATCACCAGAGAAAACCCAACAAGGAGTGTATCATGGATCAAGGGATTGCGGCGCTGAATGAACAAATCAAACGCGAGAGTGAGTTTGTCCGGCAACTCACTGCGGCCATCGGCCAGGTCATTGTCGGCCAAAAATATCTGATTGATCGGCTCCTGGTCGGCCTGCTGGCCGACGGGCACGTGTTGCTCGAAGGCGTGCCGGGGCTGGCCAAAACGATGACCGTCAAAACTCTGGCGACGGCCATGCAAACAACATTTCGCCGTATTCAGTTCACTCCGGACCTCTTGCCAGCGGATGTGATTGGCACGTTGATTTACAATCCCAAGGATGGCGAGTTTCGTATCAAGAAGGGGCCGGTCTTCGCCAACGTCATTTTGGCTGACGAGATCAACCGCGCTCCGGCCAAAGTGCAAAGCGCCTTGCTCGAAGCGATGCAGGAGCGCCAGGTCACCATTGGCGAGGAAACGTTTTCGTTGCCCAGTCCGTTTCTGGTGTTGGCGACACAGAACCCCATCGAACAGGAGGGCACTTATCCGCTGCCAGAAGCCCAAATTGACCGCTTCATGCTCAAGCTCGCTGTTGGTTACCCCACCAAAGCCGAGGAACGCGCCATCATGGATCGCATGGCCGAGACGGGAAAACAAATCACCGTCCAACCCGTGGTCTCGCCGGATCAGATTCTTCGCGCGCGCAAGGTGGTGGATTCGGTGTACATGGACGAGAAAATCAAAAACTACATTGTGGACCTGGTATTGGCCACGCGCGACCCGCGCGCGTACCACATTGAGATTGCCGATTGGATTCAATACGGCGCGTCACCGCGCGCCACCATTTATCTCGCGTTGGCGGCCAAAGCGTATGCGTTCTTACAGGGGCGCGGCTATGTCACGCCGCAAGACGTGAAAACCATCGGCCTCGATGTGCTCCGACATCGGGTCATCGTCAGCTACGAAGCCGAGGCCGAAGACGTGACCAGCGAAACCGTCATCAAACGCATTTTCGACGAGGTACCGGTCCCGTAAGGCAGGTTCTCCCGTCGTGCCGACGCGTGGGTGGATGCGCTTGTCTGCTGAACCAATCAGTCTGTTCCCATGATTCCCCGCGACATCCTCAAAAAAGTCCGCCAGATTGAAATCCGCACCAACCGGGAAGTCACCGATGTGCTCGGCGGCCAGTACCATTCCGTGTTCAAGGGTCGCGGGATGGAGTTTGAGGAAGTCCGTGAATACCTGCCGGGCGATGAGGTGCGCAGCATTGATTGGAATGTGACCGCACGATTCGGTCACCCCTTCATCAAAAAATTCAAGGAAGAACGCGAACTGACTGTGATGCTCGTGGTGGATGTCAGCGCCTCCGGACAATTCGGCAGCGGCCAACAATCCAAACACGAACTCGCCGCCGAGTTGGCTGCCGTTCTGGCCTTTTCCGCCATCCGCAACAACGACAAGGTCGGCGTCATTCTCTTCACCGATCAAATTGAAAAATACATCGCGCCCCAGAAAGGCCGCCGCCACGTGTTGCGCGTGGTGCGTGAAATCCTCGCGTTCCAGCCAGCCAGCCGCGGCACCAACATCGGCGCGGCACTCGACTATCTCAACCACGTTCAACGTCGCCGCGCCGTGGCGTTTGTCCTGTCGGACTTTCAAGATACCGGCTTTGACAAGCAACTCCGGCTGGCCAGCCGACGGCATGATCTGATCGCGTTTGGCCTGAGTGACCCGCGCGAGGAAGAGTTGCCGGCCGTGGGCCTGGTCGAACTCCGCGACGCGGAGACCGGGCAGCGGGCGTTGGTGGACACCTTTGATGCGGAAGTGCGCGCGCTGTTTACCCGCCAGGCGCGGGCGCGGCAAGCACAATGGCAGGAAATTTGCCGGACTGCTGGTGTGGATCACGTGGAAATCCGCACCGGCACGGATTATCTGCCGTCGTTGGTGAAGTTTTTCCGAAGTCGAGGGCAACGGCGATGACCAATTCAGTGGCCGACATTCGTGACATCAAAGACATTGTGCCGGTGCCGTTGCACTGGTGGTGGTGGGTGTTGTTGGCTGTAGTCGTTTTGGCGGCCCTCGGCGCGCTGCTCTGGTGGCGCAAACGGTCGTCGTCCGCGCCCCAGCCTGCACCCCCGCCACAAGCTTCGCCCCGGGAAATCGCCCTGACAGCGTTGGCACGCTTGCAGGCGGAGCATCCGCCCGTCGAGATGTTTTACACGCGACTGGCCGATATTGTCCGGCAGTTCATCGAAGGTCAATTTGGTCTGCACGCCCCGGAACGGACCACGGAAGAATTTCTCGCCGAAGCAACTCTGCCGGCCGAACAAATGCTGTTGCTCGGCGCATTTCTGCAAGAGGCGGATCTGGTCAAGTTCGCACGGCATCGGCCGGGGACAGAAGACATGGCACGCGCGTTCGCCGCCGCCGAGCGGTTCATTCGCGAGGCCGACGCCTCTCCCGGAGTGCCCCCGCCACAACCTTTGAGCGTCCTCATATGAAGTTTCACGATCCCTGGTTGCTGTTGTTACTCCTGCTCGTGCCGGCGTGGCTGTGGTGGCAGGTCCGCCGGAAACGAGTTGGCGGGTTGCTGTTTTCATCCGTGGCACCGGCGGCGAACCTGAGTTCGTGGTGGGCACGGGTTGGGCCGGTGATGTTGCTCGTGTTGCGCGGCATAGCGTTGGTGTTGCTCATCGTGGCATTGGCGCGACCGCAACGGGGACGGAGCGATGCGCGGGTGAGGACGGAAGGCATTGACATCGTGTTGGCGGTGGACGTTTCGGGCAGCATGTCAGCACTGGATTTTCAAATCAATAACCAGCCCGCGGACCGCCTCTCCGTGGTCAAACAAGTAGTCAAGGAATTCATCGCCGCTCGATCCAATGACCGAATCGGGATGGTCGCGTTTGCTGGCCGCGCATACGTGGTGAGTCCGTTGACGCTGGACCATGACTGGCTCGAACGCAATCTGGACCGCATCCGCGTGGGGCTTATCGAAGACGGCACCGCCTTGGGCGCCGGGCTGGGTACAGCGGTCAACCGGCTGCGCGATACCCAAGCCAAGAGTCGGGTGGTGATCTTGTTGACGGATGGCGTGAATAACGTTTGGACCGTCCAGCCGCGCGATGCCGCCGCTGCCGCGCGGGAGTTTGGCGTGCGGGTGTACACGATTGGCGTCGGCTCGACCGGGCTGGCGCCAATGCCGGTCACGGATCCGACGGGCCGCGTGGTGGGCTATCGCAACGTGCCCGTGGAGATTGACGAAGCCTTGCTCCAAGAAATCGCCACAATGACCGGCGGCCAGTATTTTCGGGCCACCGGCACCACATCCCTGCGTCAAATCTACCAGCAGATTGATCAACTGGAGAAACGCGTCATTGAAACCGTGAAGTACGAAGAGTGGACGGAAATATTTCCGTGGTTTCTGTTGCCCGGCCTCGGTTGTTTAGCTGTGGCGATGACGTTGGAGCACACGCGATTGCGGACGTTGCCATGATGAGGAGCTGGAGCGCACGATGAATTGGGGAAATCCAACAGGTTTGTGGGGGTTAACGGCCATACCGCTGCTGGTGCTGTTTTTGGTGTGGGCGTTTCGCGCCCGACGACGGGCGTTGGAGCAATTGCTCGCTGCTGCCATGGTGGAGCGGCTCACTCGCAGTGTGCGACCAGTGGCGCGCCGCTGGAAAGCCGGGTTGCTGGTCGGCAGTGTCGCGTGCGCCCTGCTGGCATGGGCGCAACCGCGATGGGGATTTGAATGGCGACAAGTCCGCCACCGCGGGGTGGATGTGTTCGTCTTGCTCGACGTGTCGAAAAGCATGTTGACCGAAGATGTGCGCCCCAACCGGCTAACCCAGGCCCGCTACGCCGTGGAGGATTTGCTCGCCAAACTGGAAGGCGACCGGATTGGACTGATCGCTTTTGCCGGCACGGCGTTCGTCCAATGCCCGTTGACGATTGACTACGATGCGTTTCGCCTGACCTTGCGCGCGGCCGATCCGCAGCTCATCCCGCGCGGCGGGACCGCCATTGGCGCGGCGATACGCACCGCTTTGCAAGCGTTGGCCGCGGGGACCGGACGCGACCGGGCCATCGTGTTGATCACCGATGGCGAACAAACCGAAGGTGATGCGCTGGCTGCCGCGGATGAAGCCGCCAAGGCGGGTGTCCGGATTTACGCGATTGGCGTCGGAACGGCCGCGGGAGAATTGGTCCCGATGCGCACGGAGGGGCAGGGATTGGAGTTCTTGAAAGATCGCGACGGCAAAGTGGTCAAGTCTCGACTCGACGAGGAGACGTTGCAAGCGTTGGCCCTCCGCACCCAGGGCATCTATGTGCGCAGCGCTGCCGGGGATTTCGGGATGGATACGGTGTACGAACAAGGCATCGCCCAGTTGCAACGCAAAGAATATGAGGAACGGTTGCAAAAGCGATATTTCGAGCGGTTCCAATGGCCGCTCGGCTTCGCCGTGGCCTTGCTCGCGTTGGAAATGTTCGTGAGCGATCGGAGGAAATCATGAGCACGATCCTGGCACTCCTGCTCGCAGCGGCGGTGGATTTCCCGCGAACCTACAACGCCGGCGTCGCCGCCTACCGCACTAACGATTTTGCCGCCGCTCTTGCCGCATTTGAACGAGCAACCGCCGCCCCAGACCGCGCCCTCCAACAACGCGCGTTCTACAACCTCGGCAACACCGCCTACCGACTCGGAGAAGCCGACCCTTCCCAAGTTGCCCAGTTCTGGTCGCGCGCGCTCAAAAGCTACGAAACAGCGCTGACGCTCGACCCCCAGGACGCCGACGCAAAATTCAATCACGAGCTTGTGAAAAAACGGCTTGAAGAACTGCAGAAACAGCAAGAGCAACGACAACAGCAGCAAAACCAACACAGTCAGCAAGACCAACAAGACCAGCAGAATCAGGAAAGTCAGCAGGACCAGCGGCATCCGCCGCAAACCGACAATCAACCATCGCCCACCCCGGAACAACAGCCCCCCCCCCCATCCCCCGCTGAGCAACCGTCGCCGCAGCCCCCACAACACCCATCCCACAACACGCCCCCCCCGACCCAGCCGGAGAATCTCGACAAACAACGGGCCGCCGCGTTGCTCGATCAACTCCGCGAAAACGAACGACACTGGAACTTCTTCCCCGAAGTCCAAATGAAGGACTTGAAAGACGCCGGCCCACCCGCCAAGGATTGGTGAGATGAAAGTTCTCGCGTTCATGAGTGTGTTATTGTTCGCTGCGATGCGCGCGGGCGCCGCCGTGTCGGTGTCCGCCGCCGTGGATCAGGCACGCATCGCATTCGGCGAGTCTGTCACCTTCACCATTTCCGTGAACGGAACCACCAGCGGCGCGAATCCCGTCATGCCGCGAGTGGACGGTCTCCAGATTGCCGGGCCATCCGTCAACACCAGCGTCTCCATCGTCAACGGCCAAATGAGCCAGTCTTCGCAGTTCGTGTACCGGCTCACTCCAACACGCACAGGCGAATTCACCATCCCCGCGCTCGATGTCGAAGTGGCCGGCCGCCGCTACCGGACAGAGCCGATCCAGTTGACCGTTGCACCACCCGGTACACAGCCGAGTATGGAGAATACCCTGTTTGCCCGCGTGCGGCTCAATGCGCCGCAGGTTTATCTCGGCCAGACCGCCCCGCTGGACGTGATTGTGTATGCGCGCGCCAACCTCCCTGTGCGCGGTCTTAGCGGATTCAACTACGAAGCAGAAGGCCTCGGGTTTAAACACCTCGGCCAAATCAAAACCGGCAGCCAGACCCTCAACGGCGAGGCATTCAATCTGTTTCTCATTGAAGGCGCAATTTCGCCCACGCGCTTGGGAACGTTTTCGTTCGGGCCGGCGGTAGTCCAAGTGCAGGTCGCAACCGCGAAGCGCAACCGCCATCCGTTTGGCGACACGTTCTTTGATGATTTCTTCGGACGCACGGAACTGCGCGAGATGCCCGTTACGCTGGCGCCTGTGCCCATCGAGGTTTTGCCGTTGCCGCTCGAAGGTCGCCCGGCGGATTTCTCGGGGGCGGTGGGCCAGTGGAACGTGGAGGTCAGCGCCAAACCCACTGAGGTGACCGTCGGCGACCCCATCACGCTGACCGTCAAAATCACCGGCGAAGGCAACCTCGACACCGTGCCGCCGATCAGTCTGGGCGGACTCGACAAATTCAAGCTGTATAATCCAACAACCAAAACCACCAAAAATGACTTGAACACGGCGGGCGAACGCGTGTTCGAGCAAGTGCTGGTGCCCAAAGATGCAACCGTCACCGAACTGCCCGCCGTGCGATTGACGTATTTCGACCCGATCGCCAAAACCTACAAAACCGCTAAGCAAGGTCCCATCCCGCTCGTTGTCAAAGCGGACACGGCGGCTCCCACCGCCATCGTCGCCGCGGGATCAACCCGTCGGCCTAAAGAGCAACTCGGCCAAGACATCGTTTATTTGAAAGGCGTGTGCGGTGCCCCGCCGCCAGTAGCATTGGCTGGCACACGGACCTTCTGGCTCTTGAACCTCCTGCCCGTCGTCGGCTTGGGCGGGGCGTTGGTCTGGAAACATCGCCAGGACCGATTGCGCCGGGACGTGGCATACGCGCGCCGCAGTCGGGCGGCGCGCCGCGCCCGCCGCAATCTCGCACGAGCGAAAGACTACGACCAACTCCAACGCGTATTGCAGGAGTATCTGGGCGACCGGCTGAACATCCCCTCCACCGGGATCACCGCGTCGGTCGTCGAGGAACACCGGTTGCCAGATACTGTGCGGATGGTATTTGAGGCTTGTGACGCCGCGCGGTTCGCCGGCGCCACCGCGGATAAAGCCGCTCTCCAACGGCAAATTGAGCAGGTGATTGATGAATTGGAACGCGCTACTTTCTAGCTTGCTGCTGTTCAGCATGGCGGCGCACGCGGACGAGTTTTCCGCCGCCAACGCCCTGTATGACGCCGGCCAATTTGCCGAGGCCGCCGCGGCTTACGCCCGGATCGAACCGAAGACCGCCGCCGTGCATTTCAACCTCGGCAACGCGCACTTCCGCCTCGGCGCAGTGGGCCGCGCCATTCTCGAATACGAACGCGCCCGGCAACTCGCGCCGCGCGACCCCGACATCCTCGCCAACTTGCGATTTGCCGAGGAACGGTTGGGCGTCGCCGAGTTGAACCGGTCGCCGAAACCGCTCGCACGGTTTTGGGAATCAGTCACCGGCAGCCGGACTGTCCGGCACTGGGCGATGTATGAAGTGGTGGCGCTGTGGGTAACAATGATGCTGGTGGCGGGTGCCGTGTGGGTGCGACGGTGGCGGACGGGTTTGGTGATCCTGGCGACGATGGCCGGCGTGGGTTGGGGAATGGCCACGGCGGCGCTGAGTTACCGGCAATGGGCCGACCGCCACGCGCCTCGCGCGGTGGTGTTGACCAGCCGGGTGGAGGGCCGGTTTGCACCGCTGCCGGACGCGACAGTGCACTTCTCGTTGACAGAGGGAACAAAAGTGGTTATCCGGGAAGACCGCGGCCCGTGGTGGTTGATCGAACGCGCCGATGGGCAACAGGGTTGGATCAGGGCCGACGCCGCGGAACGAGTGTCTCCGAAATGAAATGGATCTTCATCGCGTTGGGATTGAGTGTGGCTTGGAATCTCCCAGCGCACAGCGCAACCAACACTCCGGCGCAATACACCGGCTCCGGCGATTGCCGGTCCTGCCATGAAGATTTCTACTCAAAATGGTCCACCTCCCGCCACGGCTTGGCCATGCAACCGGTCACCCCAGCCTATGTCGCTGCTCACCTGCCGCCAATGACCAACAGCATCCTTGTCGCCGGCCGGTACTACCGGATGGATGTGACCAACGCGCCGCCCATCATGCGCGAGACCGGCCCCGACGGCCAACGACAATTCCCGCTCACCTACGTCCTCGGCGGCAAAAACGTGTGTTACTTTCTCACCCCGCTTGACCGCGGCCGCCTCCAAACCCTCCCCGTGGCATTCGACGTACGGCGGAAAGAATGGTTCGACACCGCCGCCAGCGCCATGCGCCATTTCCCGAATGTCACAGACGAGGCACTGCATTGGACCGAGCCACCCTACACGTTCAACACCTCCTGCCACAGTTGCCACGTCAGCCAACTCGCCCGCAACTACGACCCAGCCACCGACACATATCACACCACTTGGGTTGAACCAGGCATCAACTGCGAAACCTGTCACGGCCCCGGCAGCGAACACGTCCGCGTCTGCATCGCCGCCCACGGCCAACAACCACCGGCCGATCTCAAGATCATCCGCACCACCACCATGACCCCCACGCAGCGCGACGACCTCTGTTTGGCCTGCCATGCCAAAGCATCCATCCTCAGCGAGGGCTTCCCGCCCGGCGCGCGCTTCCACGACCATTTCAGCCCCGTCACTCTCGAACATCCCGATTACTATCCCGATGGCCGTGATCTCGGCGAAAATTACACCTACACCACCTGGCGGCTCAGCCCGTGCCGGGCCTCGGAAAAATTCGAGTGCCTCCATTGCCACACCTCCAGTGGACGGTTCCGCCAACACGACAACCCGAATGCTGCCTGCTTGCCCTGCCACGAACAGCGCGTCCGCAAAGTCGTCGCCCACTCCCGACACCCCGCCGGCACGCCAGGCAGCCGTTGTATCTCCTGTCACATGCCGCAAACCGAATTTGGCCGCATGATCCGCAGCGATCACTCGATGTTACCGCCCACACCCGCTGCCACCCTCGCCTTCGGGTCGCCCAACGCCTGCAACATCTGCCACACCGACAAAGATGCCGCCTGGGCGGATCAACAGGTTCGCTCCTGGCACGCCCAAGACTATCAAGCCCCCGTGTTGCACCGGGCCAGCCTCATCGCCGCCGCCCGCACCAACGATTGGTCCAAACTCGCCGACATTTTGGCTTACCTCACCAACACCAACCACAATGAAATCTTCGCAGCCTCACTCGCCCGATTGCTCAACAATTGCCCTCACGACGATAAATGGCCCGCTCTGCGCCGTGCCGCTTCCGATCCCTCACCCATCGTGCGCAATGCCGCGGTGACCGCCTTGGGCCGCAACCTGACCGACCCCGCCAATCGCGCTCCCATTCTCGACGCCCTGCGTGACGAATACCGCTCCGTGCGGCTGGCTGCCGCCAGCGCAATACTCGGTTTCCCGCGCGCGCAATTAACCACCGCCCAACTCCGCGACCTCGACCAAGCCGTCAACGAATACCGCACCATGCTCGCCAGCCGGCCCGACAGTTCCCTCCATCAATACAACCTCGCCAACTACCACCACCAACAAGGCGAACTCGCCGCCGCCCGCGCTGCGTACGAGACCGCCATCCGCCTCGATCCGAACAATCTCCTCCCCTTGGTCAACCTCGCCCTCCTCCACGCCGCCTCCGGCGATACCGCCGCTGCGGAGAATCTCTTGCGCCGGGCGCACCGACTCGAATCGCAAAACGCCACCGTCAATTTCAACCTCGGCCTCCTCGTCGCCGAACAAGGACGCCGCTCCGAGGCGGAACAGTTCTTGCGCACGGCTTTGAAAACCGACCCGACCTTCGCCGCCGCCGCCTACAACC
>CALBCO010000094.1 GCA_937927265.1 uncultured Verrucomicrobiae bacterium
GCGACGCCATTGACCAACGTGCTCCGCGCCGACGAGGTCCGGCCTTCGTTGCCAACGGAGCTGGTCATGCGCAACGCCCCCGAACAGGCGCGCGATTTGTTTATCGTGCCCAAGATTGTCGAATGAGCCTGCATACCTTGACCATCCACGAAGCGCGCGATCGGCTGAGGCGGGGCGAGGTTTCCGCCCGGCAACTGACGCAAGCCGTGCTCGACCGGATTCAGGCGGTGGACGGCAAGGTGCGGGGGTACTTGTGGCTCAACCCGGAGGACGCGCTGCGGCAAGCCGACGCCGCCGATGTGCGCCTGCCGCTCGGCGGGATCCCCGTGGCCATCAAAGACGTGATCAACGTCACCGGCCAACCGTGCACGTGCGCCTCGAAAATTTTGCAGGGCTACGTCGCGCCCTACGACGCGTTTGTCATCCGGAAACTGAAGGCGGCCGGCGCGGTCTTGCTGGGCCGAACCAACATGGATGAGTTCGCGATGGGCAGTTCGACGGAAAACTCCTCTTGGGGCGTCACCCGCAATCCGTGGGACTTGGACCGGATTCCCGGCGGGTCGAGCGGCGGCAGCGCGGCGGTGGTGGCGGCGGACGAGGCGATTGCGGCGCTCGGCAGCGATACCGGTGGCTCGATCCGACAACCGGCGGCGTTGTGCGGTTGCGTCGGGTGCAAGCCAACCTACGGACGCGTGAGCCGGTATGGATTGGTGGCGTTTGCCTCGTCGTTGGACCAGATCGGGCCGCTCACGAAGGATGTGCGGGATTGCGCGCTGATGCTCAACGTGTTGGCCGGGCACGATGCGATGGATTCGACCAGCGTGCCACGCGCCGTGCCCGATTACACGGCGGCGCTCGGCAAAGATATCAGAGGGCTGCAGGTCGGATTGCCCAAAGAGTATTTTCTGCCCGGCATGGATCCGCAAGTGGAGACGGCAGTCCGGACGGCAGTCGGTCAACTGGCGTCGTTGGGTGCTGAGGTGGTGGAAATCTCCCTCCCGCATTCCGAATACGCGGTGGCGGTGTACTACGTGATTGCCACTGCCGAGGCGAGCGCGAATCTGGCGCGGTTCGATGGTGTTCGATACGGCCGGCGCGTGGTCGGTGACGATGTGATCGAGATGTACAGCAAGACACGCGGCGATGGGTTCGGTCCGGAAGTGAAACGACGGATCATCCTAGGCACCTATGCGCTCAGCGCCGGCTACTATGATGCCTATTATCTTCGGGCCCAGAAGGTGCGAACGTTGATTCGTCAGGATTTCGAAAAGGCTTTCCAGAAATGCGATGTCATGGTGACGCCGACGACACCGGAGGTGGCCTTCAAAGTGGGCGAGAAATCGGCAGATCCGCTTCGAATGTATCTGTCGGATATTTTTACGATCAGCGCCAATCTGGCGGGCATCTGTGGGGTGAGTGTGCCCTGTGGGCTGGTCCGGCGATTACCGGTGGGGCTGCAAATCCTCGGGCCGGCCTTCGGTGAGGAAACCGTGCTGCAAGTTGCGCACGCCTACGAGCAGGCAACCACGTGGCATCAGGAGCGACCGCAACTGTGAACTACGAAACCGTCATCGGCCTCGAAGTCCACGTGCAAATCAAAACGCGGACGAAGATGTTCTGCGGGTGTGCCACCGAGTTTGGCGCCGAACCAAACACGCGGGTCTGCCCGGTATGTCTGGGGTATCCGGGCGTGTTACCGGTGATGAACGAGGAGGCTGTCCGCAAGACCATTCTCGCCGGGTTGATGCTTGGCTGTACAATCAATCGCTTCAGCAAGTGGGATCGAAAAAATTACTTCTATCCGGACATGCCCAAAAACTACCAGATTTCCCAATACGACCTGCCGTTGTGCACGGGCGGCGCGGTGGGGCAATTCCGGTTGACGCGCATCCATCTTGAAGAAGATGTGGCCAAGAGTTTCCATTTTGAGCGGACCAGCGGCGTGGACTTCAACCGGGCAGGCACGCCGTTGATGGAAATCGTCAGCGAGCCGGATCTGCGCTCGCCCGAGGACGCCTTTCAGTATCTGACCACCCTCAAGGAAATCCTCATCGCCGGTGACATCAGTGATTGCGACATGGAAAAAGGCCAGTTGCGGTGCGACGCCAACGTTTCGGTGCGGCCCGTGGGCCAGACGCAGTTGGGCGAAAAAGTTGAGTTGAAAAACATGAACACCATTTCCGGAGTGCGCCGGGCGCTGGGCTACGAGGAGCAACGCCAAATCGCCGCGTTGGAGCGGGGCGGGAAAATCACACAGGAGACGCGCCGTTGGGACGAACTCGCCGGCAAGACGTTCGTGATGCGGACAAAAGAATACGCTCACGATTATCGCTATTTCTCCGAACCGGATTTGATGCCGGTGATAGTGAGCGACGCGTTCTTGGCGGAAATCCAGCGGGGAATCAAGGAGCTGCCGGAGGCGCGACGCCGGCGATTGGTCGAGCAATACGGGCTGCCAGAATATGACGCCGGGGTGTTGGTCGCCGACACCGCAGTGGCGGATTACTTCGAACAAGCGGCGGCCGGCTCAAAAAATCCCAAGGCGATTTCCAACTGGATCATGACCGAACTGCTGCCCAAGTTTGCGGAAAACAAAATCTCACCCGCACATTTGGCGGAGTTGGTGGCGGCAATTGAAGCGGGCCGGATCAGCGGTAAACAGGGGAAAGAAGTTTTCGCCGAAATGTTTGCGACCGGTCAAAGCCCCTCCGCCATCATCAAGGCCCGAGGCTTGGCGCAGGTCAGCGATGCGGCTGTGGTGGAAGCACTGTGTGTCCAGGCAATCAAGGCCAACCCGAAATCGGTGGCGGACTACCAAGCCGGCAACACTGCCGCCATTAACTTTCTCAAGGGCCAAGTGATGAAGCTGAGCCAAGGCAAAGCCAACCCACAGTTGGCGGGTGAGATTCTGGCGCGCTTGCTCGGCGGGCATTGATGGTGCGGGTGGCAGCCGGCCGCGAAGCCATTCTTGACGAATGGGGAGGCGGGCGGTATTCTGACAGCAGCCAAGAGATCTCAAGAAGGATATGCCTGCCCAAGACGAATATGTGGTCGAAATTCTCTGCGACGTGGGGTTGATTTCCCACGAGGATTTGCAGCGCGCCCGAGAGAAAGCCAAAACCGAAAACCTTGGCGTGGTTAACGCGCTCATCGCGCTGGGTTGCGTGACGCAAAAAGATGTGTCGAAGGCGCTGGCCAGCCAGTTCGGCATGGACACGATCAATCTGGCGGATTATCGCGTGCCCGACGAGGTAATCGCGCTGGTGCCCAAACACATCGCCCGTCGCTACAAAGTCATCCCAGTTTATAAACACGACAACACCCTGACGGTGGCGATCAGTGATCCGCTGGATGTGGATACGGTGGACAGTTTGCGGTACATCCTGAAGTTGAACGTCGAGCCGGTCGTGGCCGCACAAGATGAAATTCAGCAGTCGTTGATCCGCTATTACGGCAGCGCCGACGACACTGTCGAAAACATGCTCCAAGACATTACCGAGGGCGAGGTGGACCTCGACGTGGCGCGCGCGCCGCAGACGAAACTCGAAGAAGTCACGGAAACAGAATCCGACGCGCCAATCATCAAGCTGGTGGTGTTGCTGATCATGGAGGCGTTCCGCAACCGGTCCAGCGATATTCACATCGAACCATTGGCCAACCGGCTGCGGGTGCGTTACCGGATTGACGGGGTGTTGCACGAGGTGGACAACCCGCCCAAACGGTTGCAGCCGGCGATCATCAGCCGCCTCAAAATCATGTCCAACATGAGCATTGCCGAGAAACGGGTGCCGCAGGACGGGCGCATCCAGATTCCGGTGATGGGCCGCTCGCTCGATTTGCGCGTGTCTTGCCTGCCAACCAATCACGGCGAGTCCATCGTCATGCGTATTTTGGACAAGACCAGTTTGTTGCTGGGGTTAAGCGACTTGGGCTTTTTCAGCGACGACCAGGAGAAGATGGAAAAAATCGTGGCATCCCCGGATGGTATTTTTCTCGTGACCGGGCCGACTGGGTCGGGCAAGACGACAACGTTGTACGCCTGCTTGAACGCGATCAACAAACCCGACCGCAAGATCATCACGGTGGAAGACCCGGTCGAGTACCAGTTGAGCGGCATCAATCAAGTGCAAGTCAACCCGGACATCAATCTGACATTCGCAGCGGCGTTGCGAGCCATTTTGCGGCAGGCGCCGAACATTATCATGATTGGCGAAATCCGCGACTTGGAGACGGCGAACATTGCCGTGCAGGCGTCGTTGACGGGGCATTTGGTTTTTTCGACGTTGCACACAAACGACGCCCCGTCGGCCGTCACCCGACTGATTGACATGGGCGTGAAGCCTTTTTTGGTCGCGTCTTCCGTGCGGGCGATTATGGCCCAGCGGTTGGTGCGGAAGATCTGCCGGCAATGCCGCGAGCCGTACAAGCCCACCGATTACGAGATGCAAATGCTCAAACTCGACCCGGCGGAAGTGGCGAAGACGACGTTGTACAAGGGACGGGGGTGCCCCGATTGCGCGAAGACCGGCTATCGTGGCCGGACCGGGATTTACGAGATTTTCGAGGTGGACGAAGAAGTGCGGCGACTGGTTTATGAACGGGTGCCGTCCAACGTGTTGCGCGCACAAGCGCGCGAGATGGGCATGCGGACGTTGCGCGAGGACGGCGTGCGCAAGGTGATGGCCGGCATTACCACTCCCGAAGAGGTGATTTCGATCACGCAAGGCGACGAGTCTTGATGTGGCGAACAAAGGAAACCATACGATGTCATTTCAAATGGATGATCTGTTGCAGGTGGCGGTGGACGAGGGAGCGTCCGATTTGCACTTGCGCGTGGGCGTGCCTCCCATGTTGCGGCAGCACGGCAAATTGGTGGCCATGGACCTGCCGGTACTGGGGCCGGAGGATACCGAACGGATGATGAGGGCCATCACGTCCGAGGCCCATATCCAGAAGGTCCGCGAAGGTGGCGGCACCGATTTTGGGTTCGCATTTCAAGATTTGTCCCGATTCCGCGTGAGCGTATTCAAGGAGCGCGGCAATTATGGCATCGTGTTGCGACAGATTCCCAACCGGCTGATGAGTTTGGAGGAGATTGGACTGCCGCCTTCCGTCAAAGACTTGTTGATGCGGCCGCGCGGATTGATCCTCGTCACCGGCCCGACGGGTTCGGGCAAGACGACGACGCTGGCTTCGATGATTGATGTCATCAACCGCGAGGAAGATTGCCACATCATCACCATCGAGGATCCGATCGAGTATTACCACAGCCACAAGAAGAGCATCGTCACCCAGCGGGAGATTGGAGTGGACGTGCCGGATTTTGCCGAGGCCCTGCGCCGTGGCTTACGCCAGGACCCGGACGTGATTCTGGTCGGCGAAATGCGCGATTTGGCCACGATGGAAGCCGCCATCACGGCGGCGGAAACCGGTCACTTGGTGTTTGCCACGCTGCACACCACCGGCGCGGCACGCACGGTGGACCGAATCGTGGACGCCTTCCCGACCAATCAGCAGGAGCAAATCCGCACCCAGTTGGCGTCGTCCATCCTGGCGGTCATCTCGCAGGTGTTGTTGAAGCGGGCCGATGGCAAGGGGCGGGTGGCCTGCTTTGAGATTATGATCGCCACGGACGCCATTCGCGCGTTGATTCGAGAAAGTAAAACCTTCCGGATCACTTCTGACATCCAGACCGGGGCGAAGTATGGGATGCAGACCTTGGATGCCAATCTTCTGAGTTTGTACGAGCGCGGCTTGATCAGTTACGGCGACCTGATCACCACGGCTCAAGATCCGCAATCAGTTGTCAGCAAACTGCAGGGCGCCGAGGGGCGCCGCCGGTAACCATGTTTGAAGGTGAAGCCAGCGTTTTGACGGAGTTGAACCGTGAGCGAAACCTGATCAGTCCGCAGCAGTTCGCGGATGTGCAGGAGGAGCACGACCGCACGGGCAAACCATTGGCCCAAGTCATTACCGATTTCGGGCTGCTGACCGAAGAGCAGTTGCTCCAAGCGGTGGCTGACCACCTCGGCTTGGAATACGTCAATCTCGATGACTTGGACATTCCCAAAGAGGTGTTGCGGGTGATTCCGTCCAGCAGCGCGCGGATGTACGGCGCGATTCCGATCCGCATGCAGGGCAACACGGTGACGTTGGCCGTGCTCGATCCGTACAACCCGCAACTGGTCGAAGAGTTGTCATTCGTACTGGGCAAAGATGTGCAGTTGGCCGTGGCGCCGAGCAAGCAAATCGAGGAAGCGCTGAGCCGCCATTACGGTGAGGAGAGTGAGTCGCTCAAGGATGTGCTCCAAGACATGGAAACTCAGTTGGCCAAGAGCGAAGTTAGCACCCTCATCACCGGCCAAGAAACCGCGGCACTGGAAGAAATGGCCAGTCAGGCGCCGATCGTCCGGTTTGTGAACTTGATTCTCTTTCAGGCGATCCAAGACCGAGCCAGCGACATTCATTTTGAGCCGTTCGAGGATGATTTCAAGATTCGTTACCGAGTGGACGGCGCGCTTTACGAAATGGCCCCGCCGCCGCGGCATCTGGCCTTACCGGTCATCTCGCGCATCAAGGTCATGTCCAACCTCAACATTGCCGAGCGCCGGCTGCCGCAGGATGGGCGTATCCAGATCAACATTGCTGGCCGGCAGATTGACCTGCGGGTTTCAACCTTGCCGACTCAGTATGGGGAGTCGGTCGTGCTCCGCGTGCTCGACCGCTCGGTCGTGAACCTCGAACTGGAAAGCTTGGGGATGCCGCCCGATGTCGAGCGGCAAGTGAAGGAACTCATCCACATGCCCAACGGCATCTTCATCGTCACCGGGCCGACCGGTTCGGGCAAGACGACCACCCTCTATTCATGCCTGAAGCGGATCAATACGGTGGACCTCAAGCTGCTTACTGCCGAAGACCCGGTCGAGTACGACATCGAGGGCATCATGCAGGTGCCCATCAACGAGGCGGTCGGGCTGACGTTCGCCCGCGCATTGCGTGCGTTCTTGCGCCAGGACCCGGACATCATCATGGTCGGCGAAATGCGCGATTTGGAAACCGCGCAGATTTCCATTCAAGCGTCATTGACGGGGCATTTGGTCTTCACCACCCTGCACACCAACGACGCGCCCGGCGCGGTCACCCGCATGATTGACATGGGGGTTGAACCGTTCCTGATCACCTCGACCTTGCAAGCGGTGCTGGCCCAGCGGTTGGTGCGCACCATTTGCAAGAAATGCCGGGTCGCGTACGAGCCGAATGACGCCGTGCTCGCTGAACTGGGTTTAACCCGTGACGCAGTGGGGGGCCGGCCGTTTTATTACGGCAAAGGCTGTCTTGAATGCAACGAAACCGGCTACCGCGGCCGGCGGGGACTTTTCGAACTGCTGTCTGTCAACGAGGCGATCCGAGAGTTGATCAACCTGCGCGCCCCGGCGGGCGTGATTCGCGCCAAGGCGCTGGAACTCGGCATGCGCACTCTGCGCGAGGACGGCATCCGCTGCATTTTGGATGGAATCACAACGGTGGAAGAGGTATTGAAATACACTTAGAGCGACGCCCCGAGAGGAGGACAGATGGCCAAATTCAGCTACATAGCGCTCGATGCGAAAGGCAAAGAAATTTCCGGCGTGTTGGAGAGCGACAGCACCACGGCGGCGGTCAGCCGGATCCGCGAGATGGGCTACTTCCCGACCAGTGTCAAAGAAACCGACAAGGACAAGAAGGTGGGCAAGATGGCGACCGGTGCGACGTTGGCCGGGCCGGCAGCGCCGAAAAAAGGTTTTGGCCAGATCGAAATCAAGTTCCTTGGCGGTGGCCGCATCAAGAGCAAGGTTCTCACTAGTTTTACCCGGCAGTTGGCCACTTTGATTGATGCGGGGCTGCCGTTGTTGCGCGGGCTGGACGTGTTGCGCAAGGGCGAGAAAAACGTGGTGCTGAAAAACACCCTCGTTAAACTGGCCGAATCGGTCGAGGGTGGCAGTACCTTCAGCGAGGCACTGGCCCAACACCCGAAGATTTTCAACCGGCTCTACGTCAACATGGTTCGCGCCGGCGAGGCAGGAGGCGTGCTGGATGTGACGCTGACCCGGTTGGCCGATTTCCAGGAGAAAGCGCAGAAGATCAAGAACAAGGTCATCTCGGCGATGGTGTACCCCAGCGTGGTCGTTTGCGTGGCCCTGAGCATTTTGGTGTTTTTGATGATGGTGATTGTTCCAAAATTCCAAGAGATCTTCCGCGACCTTCTTGAAGGCAAGGAGCTTCCGGCGTTGACCCAGTTTGTCCTCGGTGTCAGCAACCTGATCAAAAATCATTTCCTGCCGGTGTTGGTGGGGATCGTTGGACTGGTGATTCTCATCAAAGTACTGGGGAAGACCCAGCCCGGACGGTATCTCCTGGATCGGATCAAGCTGAACCTGCCGGTCTTCGGCCCGTTGATCCGCAAAGTCAGCATCGCCCGATTCACTCGCACCCTCGGCACGCTGATCGCGAGCGGTGTCCCCATTCTCCAAGCCCTGAACATCGTCCGCGAAACCTCCGGCAACGCTGTGCTTGCCCGCGCCATCGGCAAAGTGCATGACTCCGTCAAAGAAGGCGAGCGAATTATCCAGCCGTTGGAGGCGTCGGGCTTGTTCCCGCCGATGGTCATCAGCATGGTGGACGTTGGCGAAGAAACCGGCGCGCTGCCGGACATGTTGATGAAGATCGCGGATGTTTACGACGACGAGGTGGACAACGCGGTGGCGGCGCTGACCTCATTGCTTGAACCCATCATGATTGTCTTCTTGGCAGTCATTGTCGGCACGATTGTCATTGCCATGTTCCTGCCGTTGATCAGTGTCATCACCACGCTCGGCGGCGCCGGCGGCTGAGCCGCGGTGCAGCACTTCGCGGGGCGCGGCTGTCATGTGGTCGCGTCCCCCCTGTTTGCCCCTACCGGCCGCGGAACAGGTCGCCCGCTTCCGCTTCCAGTTCGGCCGCCAGTTTTTTGAATCCAAGCCGCTGGCATAGCGCCAGCAACCGGGTTGTGTCCGGCCGTTGCACGATCAGGTCCAGCCAACGCGCCGGCAGTTCCAGATCGGTCCGCAGCGCAATCAGCGTCCGATTCGCGCGCAGTCGCTCCGCATGATTCACCAGTGCCGCACGCAGTTTGGGACGAGGCAACTGGTCCGCCACGGCCAGCAGCGCGTCCACGGTACCGTACTCGCGCAAGAGTTCCACCGCGGTTTTCGCGCCGATCCCGGGCACGCCGGGAATGTTGTCCACCGTGTCGCCCAGCAAACTGAGATAGTCCACCATTTGTTCGGGGCGAACCCCGTAGCGGGCCACCACGGCGGCGGCATCCATCACGACGCTCGCTTGGCCATGGGGGCGTAGCAGGCGAATGTGCGGGCCGATGATCTGCGTGAAATCTTTGTCGTTGCTGACGATCAACACGGCGGCTTGGTCGCGGGCCGCCTCAATGCCGAGGGTGGCAATCACGTCATCGGCTTCCTCGCCGGCTTGTTCGGCGAGGGGCAGGCCCAACGCTGTCGCCATCTCGCGGATGAGCGGCACTTGTTGATCCAACGCGGGTGGGGTGGGGGGGCGTTGGGTCTTGTAGGCGGGCCACAGGGTTAACCGCCGCTGCGGCGCGCCCAAGTCAAACACGACGGCGCCGTGTGTCGGTCGGCATTCCGCCAACAGTTTGCGCAGCATTTGAGTGAACCCGTAGATCGCATTGACCGGCTGGCCGTTGGGGCTTGTCAACTTGCGAATCGCGTAGAACGCGCGGTAAATCAGAGAATAACCATCTACCAGCAGCAGCAATTGTGGTTGGCTCATGGAAACAGCCTACCCGATCTTCCGCCGTCCGGACAGGTGATTGTGTCGGTTTGCGGGGGGCGACATTTCGGATGGTCATTTCTCCCGCTACATTTTCAACCTTCCGACTGCGCACGGGCCGTGGTATGCCCAACCGCGTCGGGCCATTCGGTGACCAGCCGTGCCGGCTCGGCCATTGTCCGCAGGCGCAGTTCGACCAATCGCGCGCCTTGCCGCACGGGCAACACCACTTCCAAGGATTGGATTGTCGCGATCTCGTCCGCCAACTGTCGCGCGCATCTACCCCATCCTCTTGCTCTTCATCCAAAGTTCCGGTGTGCGCCCCAGCGGCAACTCCACAGGTTTTCCAACGCGGTGCGTTGATCCTGAATTCCGCAGTTGAATTGTCGTGGGTAGAGCGCGACCGCCGGGCGCGCCGCTGGTTCCAAGGTAAGTACGGCGTTCGGAGCGCCCGGCGGTTGCGCCCTACCGTTCACCCAGCAAGTGAGGCCATCCTGCCGCTTCAAGTGGTTGGTTCTGTGGGGCATCGCCAGTTCTGCCCACTTTCAACTGCGGCAAATAGGTTGATACCAGCGTTCCACCACGCCCAGTTCACTTGGTCGCCTGTCGAAACGGGCGATGGTCAACGCACAGACCACCGCTTCCCCCGGCCGGTCTTCCCGGCCGGGCGGGAGCAACTCGTGCCGCAGTGTGTGCTGACTCCGTCGGCGCCACGACGCCAGATACACCGCCCCAAAGTCGCGGATACGTTCGACGCGCACCCCGCACACGTGCAGCGTCCGCCACTCGGGCAGTTCGGTTGCCGGTGCAGGCGCGACCGGTGTCGTACCGTCGGGCAATGGCAATTGCTGGGGGCAGGGTTGGCAGTCGAGCAGTTTGTCGAGTTGCTCCCCACCAGCGGGGACTTGTTCGTCCCAGCGCGGCCGTTTCCCCAGCGTGGCGACGGTGACTTGTCGCGGCCCGTGTGCGGTACGCTGGGCTCCGACCAGTGACCGGTATTCATGGGGCACTCCGTCCACCGGCTTACGGGCGCGGCGATACCTGTCAGATTTCTCAGAAACCGAAAGCCTCGCCTCTCAAAAAACCATCAGCGCTACCCTTACTGCGGAAGATGAGCTAACACCGCGGCTCGCGCAAAACAAGCACCCCGCGCGATCTACCGACCGCGCGGGGTGACGTGGCGAATGGAAGGCGTGGCCTTACAAACCCGGTCGTAGTCCGCTGCGATGGATGGGGTTGCCAGCCGGATCAACCAGCCGCGCGGTTACGAAGATCAACAGGTTGCGCTTCGTGCGTTGGGTTGCCCGGCTTTGGAACAGCCGGCCCAACCACGGGATGTCGCCAAGGAAGGGGACCTTGTCGTTAATCTGTTTGGTGTCCTCACGCAGCAACCCGCCCAACACCACCGTCTGCCCGTCCCAGATCACGACACTGGTCGTCAGGTTTCGTGACTGGAACAAGGGTTGTTTGATCGTATTGGTGATCAAGTTGCCGCCGGTAATTTGCCCAAAACTGGAGTAATCCAAGAATCCGAGAAACTCCGAGACTTCGGGCACCAAGGTCAGGTTGATCGTGTTGCCGTCAGGGCTGGCCGTCGGGGTCACATTCAGCAACACACCAACTTCGCGGGTCTTGAACTCTTCGGGAATCGAACCGACAATCGCCGAGCTTGAGCTCCCATTCCCACCTGACGAGGTCACCTGCGCTTCGCGGTAGCGGCTGGGATAGATGAACTCTTGCACCACCCGAATCTGCGCTTGCTGACCGCTGATCGTCGTCACCTTGGGTGCCGACAACAAGTCGGTACTGGTTTTCTGTGACAAAGCTTTGATTACAACCTGCACCGCTGGATCTGTTAGCACCCCAGTGATCGACCCCAAGGTATTGGGAATAGTACTCGCCCCGGTGCCGGCGAGGAGTGCGTCGAGGGCATTCGCCGTAATTTTGGCCGAATTGACGTCACGCATCGTGGATTGCATGCCGTCCAGCAGAAATTCCTTTTGGCCAACGGCATCATTGAAGTGACCAAACTGCCACGAACCGATCGTCCAGTCGAATCCCAGTTCATCCAAATCGGACTGTTGGACGTCCACAAACTTGGCTTCAATCTCCACTTGGGAGGGGACGACGTTAAAGGCGGCCAACACGCGCTCGAAGATTTCCAAGTTCTCCGGTGTGTTCCGCACAATTAACATGCTCGTGCGTTCGTTGTACACGATGGATGAGCCAGGGGGGAAGGGGACACCGGCCTCGGTGAACAAGGCTTTCACGTCGCCACCTGGGGTCATCGTTGTGGTGGTACCCGTTCCGAATGCGCGGTAGGTGTCTGTTCCCGCGCCGCCCATGGCCGAGGCCACACCGGGCGTCGCTAAGACGGTCTTGATGGCGCCGGCGTTGACTGGATAGTTGCGGTTCACCATTCCTTCCACGGCAGCTTCCAACGGCAGAATCAGCACGGCACTGGACTCAACGCGATACTTCAGACCGGCGAGATCGGTCACATACTTCAGCGCGTCAATCAGGGGAATGGTCGTCAATTGCAGCGTGATTCGACGCGCTCCCGTTTCCGTCACCACCGGCGCACCTTCCAGCGGTGCGGGCGGGGGTGCAGCGGTTTCGCCTCCGACGCCGGCTCCGAGCAGGAAATTCACACCCACCCGTTTCGGGTCCAAGCGGCGGCTTTCTTGGCTGAGGAAGTTGACGACATCGGCAATGACCGCGTCGCGGAAGTTGATTTCGGGGACGATGATCTCGTTGAGTTTCTGCAACAATTCCGCCTGCTTGGCGCTCGTGGTACTGACGGCTTGGGAGGGGCCTTTTCCCATCTCAATCAGTTCGCGCTGTACGGGCGGCACCCACGCATCCGTGACTTCCCACATCCGTTGTTTGCGAACGGCTTGGCTACCGGACAGGGCAATATCCTGTCGCACTTCGTTGACCTTGCCCAAGAGCGCGAAGGCGTCTTCATTGTAGCGGTCAATCGCGAGCACTTGTTTGAAGCGTTTCTCAGCCTCGTCGAGTTGGCCGGAATTGAGCAGGATGTTACCTTCGCGGAAGAGTTTCTTGATCTGGGCTTTCTTGGCTTCAAACTCGGGGGTTTCGTCGAGACGCGGCTCGTCGGGGCTGGGGCCGCCGGTGAGGCGCGGTGCCGTGCCCATGCGGGCGCGGGCGCTATCCAACAGCGTCGTGGCGCGTTTTACGTCAGGCTCGGTCATGCTGGAACGCGGGATGATTTTCAACGCCTCTTGGAGCTTGAGGACAGCCTGATCATAATTGCCAGCCCGATAGAGTTGCTGGCCTTGATCAATGAGTATGCGGGCCGCGATAACGGCCTCTTGGCGGCGCACAATCTCTTCCTGTGCCGCCCTTTGGGCCTCGGTTGACGATGGACTTTGCGCCCACACCGTTGCTCCCGTCAAACTCAATACTCCCGCCCACATGATTGCATTCATTCGTTTCATGATCTCGTCTCCATCTCTGTTAGCGCCGCGGGTCATCTTTCGGACTGTTGCGGCTTGCTGTTATTCGCCCGATCCTCGGGTCACTCGTTTGGCCCACTGCTGGTCTTCGCGGCTGGGTTGGTGCCAGCCACCAAATTGATCTCATGTTTTTTGCCCGTGGCTTTTTCCTCAATTAGCATTTGCTCCAACCTCATGTCAATTACATTGTACGTATTGCCCTTGCAGATGAAGCTTTGCCCACGGCGGATCACTTGTGGGTTGGGATCGTCGTCGCACTGAATTTCGGTCACCGGCTCGCGGGCAAATGTTTCTTGGCCCAGGATCATCACGATCGGTTCTTCCTCGCCATGCCGCAGAGTCAATTCCGACTCGTCCACCATGCGCCGCCCGCCCACAGTCGCATCCTGTACCTCACGCAATTTCCGCTCAAACTTCATGATCTTGAAACCGGTATTCTCCACGCGGTTAGACACGGTGTCGCCCACTGCGAGGACGAAGAAGGTCAGCGGCCGGAATTGCATGTTGATCTGAAAGTTGTAGGCCTCGTTCTTGGTGGCGTCGAACGAGTACGCTTTGAACAACAGCTTGAACGGCTCGCGCCGCACCCCCCGCACAGTAAACGGCAACTCCTTGGTGTCAATCACGATGATGTTGGTGGCCACCGTTGGCGACACTGGAAACAACGGCTGCGGGTTTTTTTCCCACTGCGGCGGCGACTGGAGCACGGCCAGGGCGTTCGAATAAGGGTGTAACGGCCAAGGGGTCAAGTTTTCCCCCGCGAGAGCGGGTGGCTGTGGTGCCGCCTCCAACTCCGTAGTCAATTGCCCGATCCGCAGGGCGAACCAAGCGGCGGTGCCGAGCAACACCAGCAGGCTTACCACCAGCAAGATTTTTTCATAATGTTTCTTCAAAAAATCCATGACTTCGTTCCACTCACGGCTTGGCCGCCTCGAGTTTGTTGAACTCGACTAAATCCACTTTCATAGTCACCACCAGCACCGATCGTTTGGGTAACTCGTCCCCGTCGGTGGCTGGAGTGGCGGGAGAGGGCGCTGGCGCTGCCACCAGTTCGGTGTCTATCATTAACTGCCGCACAGTGAAAAACCAGCGTGCCTTGGCCAAGGCATTGAGAATTTGTCGCAACGATTCGGCGCTGCAGGCAAACTGCAGCTCAAATGGCAGGGCGGTGTACAATCCTTGCGGGTCTTTGATGGGGACGCCGCTGAACGCGTCCGCGCTTACCGCTCCCGGCTCGACTTCCAGTCGGCGGATGCTGCGCAATTGTTCCACGCGGTGTTGGATCAGCAGTTGGCTGAGCTCATCAATCACTTGGAGTTGTTTGCTCAACAACGCCATGATCCGCAGTCGTTCCGCTTCGTCGCGGATGGAATGGCAAGGCAGGGTGCCGACATAGCGTGAAAATCCAAACGCGAAATTCTCCGGCAAGGCGACGCCCGCCGCTTGCGCCTGCTGGCGCAAGCGGCCGAGGCGTTGCGCCATTTGTTGCGAAAAAGTGATCGGCCGCAATGGCGTGGTCTCCAACTTGGAGCCCCCCACGGCCGCCACGAGCTGGTCGTTGAGTCGGCGCAAGGCTTCCTTGTCGGTCCGCAACAATTCGAGATTCTCGCGGGACGGGAAGGGGCGCATTGCACGCAGGTTGTGCAGCTTGGCCTGTTCGGCGGCCAACTGCTCTTCGACCTGTCGTTGCTGGGCGAGCGCGCGCTGTTGCTGCCAGAGCACCCCGGCGAGCACGACGACGAAGAGCGCGAGGCCCGCCACGAGCGGCCCATGCTGTTTGAGAGCCTTGAAATTCATCTCAGTAGTTGAACGGTTTCGCCAGCCGTGCCCGTACTGTAAAGGCAAACGTCGGTTCTTTGGTCATGGGATTGGGCGGGACCACAATCTCCACGCCTTGCGGATCAAACCACGGCGACTTGCGTAGGTTTGCGACAAACTCGCCGACCAACTCCAAGTCTTGTTCGGGATGATCGGCTGAATGTGGTCCGCCGCCTTCTATCCACAGTTCATTGACCCGCTGAGATTCGCCGGACGACGGCGGGGCCGCCGCTGGTTGTTCCACGGGCGCGCCTCCCCGGATCCGACCGCCTGGACGGTTGACAACCAGGGTCGCCGCCGTCTCCGTCGTCCCTGACTCTCCCGTTTGGGGTTGCAGCTTGATCAACCAGAGGCCGGGCGTCACCCGGGTGTTCAAATCCTGCAACAACGCCGGCCAGTAGGAGCGTTGCTCGACGAGTCGCGCCAGCGAATCGGCCCGCGCCCGGACCTGCTCAAACTGTTGTTTCTCACGGTTGAGGCTATCGCTGAGCCGTTGGAGTGCATCGGCCCTGTCTTTCACCTGTTGCAATTCCTTCTGCTTGAGGCCGGTCACCCTTTGGGTGTAAGCCAGCCAGCAGATCGGGACCAGCAGTAGGCAAATCGCCGCGCCCACCAGGTACGGCCGTTTAGCTTGGACCTGCTGGTGGCGGCGCACGCTGTGGGGCAACAGACTGACTTCCACCGGACATTCCGTCACCCGCCGCAAGCCGAGGCCGACCACCTCGCCGAGGAAGTGCGCGCACCGGGCGAGTTCTTCGCGCGGCACCGCCGGATCTATCACGACGTTGCGGAAAGGATTGAAATATTCCACCGGCACTTGAATTTTTTCCTGGAAAAACCGGTCGGTGTACGGCAACACCGAGCTGCCGCCTGACAACAACAACCGCGCGGGTGGGCCGCCGCCTTGTTGCGAGCGGTAGAAATTGATCGAGCGTGCCACTTCCGCGTGCAAGCGGGTCATCACGTTGCGCACAATCTTGGTGATTTGCGACTGCTGCGCATCGGCGGGTTCTTCGTAGGCGCCGCCCAGCGCGACAAATCCTTTGGAAATCTTCAGCCGTTCGGCGTCCGCAAATGGCAGGTTGAATTCGCTGGCGATGCTCTGGGTGATGGCATTGCCGGCAATAGGAATCGCGCGCGAGAAAATCCGGTTCTGCTCGATAAACAACAAGTTCGTCGTCCGCGCCCCGATGTCCACCACCACCGTGCAGCCGCTCAATTCGCCATAGTTGTAACGGACCGCGTTGTACAGCGCCATCGGTGCCACATCCACCAGATCCGTCCGCAGCCCGGCTTCCTCCACAGCGTCGTTCAAGTCGTCAATGATGTCGCTCTTGATTGCCAGCAACACCACTTCCAACTCGCCCTGCGGGGTGCTGCCCAGCAACTGGTAATCCCAGATCACCTCGTCAATCGGGAAAGGCACGTTCTGTTGCGCCTCATACTGGATGATTTGCACGACCTTCGACTCGTCCACGGGCGGCAGCTTCACAAACCGGGTGAAGACCGACTGACCGGACACACTGAAGATCACCCGGCGCGTGCGAATCCCACGTTCGCGCATTGCGTTGCGGATGCTGGAAACAATCTGTTCCC
>CALBCO010000095.1 GCA_937927265.1 uncultured Verrucomicrobiae bacterium
GCCGCGCGCGCGGCGACGTGTGCGGCATGTCCTTCGGTAAATGCCAGAGCACGAGTACGAACAGGACGACTGTGACCGATTCGATCATCAACTGCGTCAATGCGAGGTCGGGCGCACTCAGCACGAGATAGAGCGTCGAAATCATGAACCCCGCCGCGCCGAGAGCGAGGATGGCCGGCAATCGTTGATGCCGCAAAAACACCACCGCCACTGTCGCCACAATCAGCAAGAGCCCCAGCAGTCCTTCGGCCGGTTCAATCGGTGTCAGTTGCGCCGGCCAGAAGTCCGGCAACCCCGCGCGCAACACCACGAACCCGACAGCCAACAGCACCGCGCCAACTGCCCACAGAAAGTACCGGCGTAAGTGGCCGCTTTGCAGTGCGTCGGTCAGCCAATGAGTGAAGCCAAATAAACCCGCGATTGCGCCGTCGTAAATTGTGTTCGCACCGAACGGCCAAGCCAACCGGTGTTGCGCCGCTGCGAGATGATGCCGTTGCGCATAGACGACCAAGCCGGCCGCCAGCGTCAGCGCGCTCAACATCAGCGCGACGTTGAACCCGTGAAAGATGGCCACGTGGAACTCGAACGATTGTTGCCATACCGCCCACACCGCCGGGCGCAGCACCCAGTTTTCCAAGCCGCCCGGCCACAGCCCGACCAACACACAAATCACGGCCAACACCCCGGCCGGTGCGAGCATTCCCCAGCCGGGATCATGCACATGTTTGGGCGCTGTTGCCGGGTGGACGGAATGCTTCGTTTCATCCGTCGTTGCGCTTAATCGTCCGAAAAACACGCCATGGAAAATCTCCATCGAATACACAAACGTGAACACGCTGCCCAGCACTGCCAGCGTCGGCCACACCATCCAGAGCCAACCGCGCGACGCGCTGGCCACCATTTCCCCGTAGAACAATTCCTTGCTAAGAAACCCGTTCAACAACGGCACGCCCGCGCTGGCCAACGCGCACGCCCCGCAAATTGCCGCCGTGACCGGCATCCAGCGCGCCAGCCCCTTCAAGCGCCGTTTGTCGCGCGTGCCGGTCTCGTGGTCCACGATGCCCACGACGAGGAACAGCCCGGCCTTGAACGCCGCGTGATTGAAAATGTGAAACGTCGCCGCCAACGCCGCCGTGGCCGTACCAAACCCGTACAACAACGTGATTAATCCCAACTGACTGATTGTCGAGTACGCCAGCAACGCTTTCAGGTCCGTCTTGCGCACCGCCCCGTAGGCGCCGAGCAACATCGTCGCCATCCCCACCAGCGTCACCGCCCAAAACCACGTTTCCGTCCCGCGAAACAGCGGATGCAACCGGCCCAGCAGAAACACGCCCGCTTTTACCATCGTCGCCGAATGCAGATACGCGCTCACTGGCGTCGGCGCGGTCATCGCGTCCGGCAACCACAGATGAAACGGGAACTGCGCCGATTTCGTGAACGCGCCGAGCAGAATCAGCAGCAGAATCGGCACGAGGAGCGGGTGCGCCTTCAGTTCGTTCGCGCGCGCGAACAGTTCCGGCAACTCCGCCGTACCCATCGCCACGTACAACAAAATCACGCCTGCCAACAACCCCAGGCCGCCCAAGCCGGTAATCAACAGCGCCTTATACGCGCCATACCGGGCGCGTTCTTGCGTGTGCCAAAACCCGATCAGGAGAAACGACGTCACACTGGTCAGTTCCCAAAACACGACGAGCAGGAACAGATTCGCGCTCAATACCACGCCGAGCATTGCGCCCTCGAACAACAGCAGGTAGGTGAAAAAACGCGGACGCGGTTCGTGTTCGTGGAGGTAATGTTGCGCGTAGAGGCAGATCAGCGTGCCGATACCGGCCACGACGAGCGAGAAGCCCCACCCCCAGCCATCCGCCGCCAGCGAGAACCGCACGCCCCAATCTGCCGCCGGCCAATCCAGACTGAATCGCGCCGGAGCCGCCGACCCCGCCGCGCCGCCGAGACTCACCAGCAATCCGAACGTCACCGCGCTCACCGCGGTGGCCCACCAGCCGACATTGCGGCCCAACAGCCGGCCCACCAGCGGCGTCAACAATGCCGCCCCAGTCGGCAACAACACAGCCATGAGCAACACCGGGTTCATTCAGGGGGAAATCCCTAACAGACCACCGGCGGGAGCGCAACCAGAACCGAAGGAAAACAGCAATTATTTTACAGATACCTTGGTGATTACTTCAGCAGTTGGCCTTGGATGATGATGACCAAGGTCAACATGCCGATGATGCCGAGCAGCGGCGGCGTCATTTCTTTGATCCACCGGAACGGCGTGTAGCGGTCATCCACGTTACGCTGGATGAAGGAATACGCCACGACGGATTGGGCCGAGCCGATGTGCGTCCAACAACCGCCGGCCGCATAGCCGGCAATCTGCGCCAGGGCGAAGAGATAAATCAGAGCGTTGTCCAAGCCCAAGATGGCCCGCGACACGAAGTCGGCCACGACATTGTTATCAAGCATGGCCGACAACGCGGTGCAGCCAATGAATTGCAGCCAGGCGACCAACGTCGGCCCTGCAGTCTGCGCGCCGTTGCGGATGACCACCTGCAATTGGTTGAAAAAGCCAATGTTGGCCAGCAACGTGATGGAGAGAAATAGCGGGAACAGAAAGTAATATTCGGCGTATTCATGCCGGGCTTCGCGCAGCGCCGTCTGCCGGATACGCGGGAGATTGGCGATTCCCAAAAACGCCACCACAAAACCGGCCGTTGAAGCCAGGAACAGCGGGATGTGATGATTGAGCGCGTGCGCCACCAACAGGCCGATGAACGGCACCAGCGCCAACGCGCCGATCTTCTGCGCCAACAACCGGCGCGGTTTCAACCGGTCAATGGCGATGTTGACCGCCGTGTCGGCTTCATCGGCGCCCTCAACGTCGCCGAGCACCATCAAGACGTACCGGTTATCCAGCGGCAACGCCAATTCCGGCGCCACAAACTTGCCGAGCAACGATTGGCGGACCTGCGGCGGGATGTTTTCGCGCACCATCGCCTCGCCCATCACTTCCCCCCGGCGAACCCGGTCGAGCACCGCCGCTCGTTTATCGCCTAGTTCCGCGCCGTATGTTTCGAGAAACTCGCTTGGCGTCAACACCTCCCCGTGTTTCTGCGCCTGCAAAAACCGCACAGTGGCCGCATGAGCATCCAAAACATCCATTTTGACCAAGTCCACGCGGGCACCCCGCAGCTTGGAACGTAAACTCCACGCGACCACCAGATAAGCAGCAACCGCCGCCGGTAGGCAATGTTTGAGGAAGAACGCGTCGTTCAACAACGGTTTGCCTTCGGCGGAGAGCACGTTGGCTTTCATGATGAGATTGGGCGGCTCGCCGTAAGCCAACCACATGCCGCACACCGTCGTCACCACCGTGCACACCATCACTGCGTACCGGATGGATTGGGTCGGCGCGGCAGCCACCATCAAGATAATGACCAGCGTGCGAATGGTCAGCCCAATCATCGAAACGCCATCCAATATCCCCGACGCAAACGACACCACCATCGTTACCGAGATGATCGTGGGCAACACCCAGCCTTGCCAGCGGCGCAACAGAATCATCGTCGTCCATTCCAACAGCCGCGTTTGCGCAATCACCGCCACGAAAAACGTCAATCCCAAGATGAACAACATCGTATCGGCGTGGACGAGTTTATCCAGTCCGTGGAAGGACAGGACGTTGTGTTGGAAGAAATGACCCCAGCCGCGCTCGGCAATCTCGCGGTGAAAACCGGAAGTCTCGACCGTGCCGGCCATGGCGAAGGTGCTCACGATAACCAGCGCGGCCCCATAAGTCAGCGCGTTCTTGTGCAGCCGGTACCGGATCGAGCCGAGCACAAACAACGCGAGGATCGTGGCGAACACCTCTCCGGCCAGAATCCACGCGGTGGGCCGCCACATACCGGTCAAGCCCAGTGCGAGGATGATGGCCGAAGCCACGACGCAGCCGGCAAGGAATTTCACCGGCGACAGATTGACAATGTTTAAACTGCCGGAATCTTGGGATTTAGGGGATGACATGCGGCGGAAGCTACCAAGTCAAACGCCAAAATCAAGACCAATGAGGACGCGTTGTTTGACTCCTGAATCATGAGCACGAGGAGGACCTGAATGGATGGGGCGCGATGGTCTTTCGACTCGCCTCACGCCTGCCACCCACCGCCATCCAAAGCGTCGCTGATGCGGCGCACTCCAAAACTGTTCGGTTCACTGCGGGGCTTGGGGCCGACGCGCCAGCGTCTTGGAGTGCGGTGCGACAGCACCGCTTTCCCATCGGTCCACTTCCGGAGATGATAGTCAGCTGGCGACTCACGCGGGTCGAGGCACAGACAAGAATGTCTGTGCCGCCGTCCACGTCTGACGGAAAGCGTGGTGTCGGAAATCATGCCGCTGATCGTCCAGATGCAGGGGAAATGGAAAAGTTTGCTGTTGGATTCGATGTCCGGTGTCATGGAGAACAAAGTCGGGTGACTCAT
>CALBCO010000096.1 GCA_937927265.1 uncultured Verrucomicrobiae bacterium
AGGCTCGCGGCGACAACGGCGGCATAGCAAGATGCCCCTACTCCCACTCAATCGTGGCCGGTGGTTTGCTGGAGATGTCGAAACAGACGCGATTGACGCCTTTGACTTCGTTGATGATGCGCGTGCTCAGTCGCGCCAACAAGTCGTAGGGCAACCGCACCCAATCGGCGGTCATGCCGTCCACACTATGAACGGCCCGGATGGCGATGGCGTTTTCATAGGTGCGTTCGTCGCCCATCACGCCCACTGATTTGACTGGTAACAGTACCGCGAATGTCTGCCAGATTTCATAGTACAAGCCGGCCTTCTTCATTTCATCAATCACGATCCAATCCGCCTCCTGTAACACCTTGATACGCGCAGGTGTGACTTCGCCGAGGATGCGGACCGCCAACCCGGGACCGGGAAAAGGCTGACGCCAGACGATTTCTTTGGGCAACCCAAGTTGGACACCGACTTCGCGCACTTCGTCCTTGAAGAGTTGACGGAGCGGTTCGAGCAACTCGAACTTCATCTTCTTGGGCAGTCCGCCGACGGTGTGGTGGCTCTTGATCATCGCCGCCGGGTTGCCGGCAATCGGTACACTCTCGATCACGTCCGGATAGGTTGTGCCTTGTGCGAGGAAACGGAACTTACCCGCTTTCTTCGCTGCCTTGTCGAACACCTCCACAAACGTCCGCCCGATGATCTTGCGTTTGCGCTCGGGATCATCCACACCTTTGAGTCGGTTGAGGAACACTTTCGTCGCATCCTCATAATGCAAGCGGATCCCGAGGCCGCGGCCGAACAGTTTCTGAACCCCCTCGGCCTCGCCTTTGCGGAGGACGCCGTTGTTGACGAACACACACAGCAACTGCTCGCCGATGGCTTTGTGGATCAACGCGGCTGCCACGCTGGAATCCACTCCGCCGGACAATCCGAGTAGAACTTTGTCCTGGCCGACTTTGGCGCGGATGTCTTCAAGACTGTGTTCGATGAACGATTTCATCGTCCAGTTCCGGCCACAGCCGCAGATGCCATGGATGAAGTTGGAGAGGACTTGTTTACCGTTCGGCGTGTGATGGACTTCGGGATGAAACTGTAACCCATACAGTCGCCGGCTGTCATCGGCGATCACCGCGAATGGTGAATTCCCGCTCTTGGCGATGGTCTTGAAGCCGGGAGGCAGTTTCGTGACTTTGTCGCCGTGACTCATCCAGACTTGTTGTTCGTAGGCCATCTCGCGGAACAGCGTCGTGTCCTTCTCGATCTCAATCTCGGCTGGCCCGTACTCGCGTTTGTCGCCCCGCTGGACCTTCCCGCCGAGTTGGTGTGCCATCAACTGCATCCCATAACAGATGCCGAGAATTGGCACGCCGAGTTTCCAGATGCCCTTATCGCAGTGCGGTGCCTTTGCGTCATACACGCTGCACGGCCCGCCGGACAGGATGAGGCCCGTAGGCTTCAATTCCGCCAATTTGCCGGCCGGCGTGTCATACCGGAGGATTTGCGAGAACACCTGACACTCACGCACCCGCCGCGCAATGACTTGCGTGTATTGCGACCCAAAATCGAGAATGATGATTTGTTCCATCGCCCAGCCGGCCTAGCCTTTGCCCATGCCGACGCCTTGAACGGTCTGGAAGACTTTGCCTTCGGTCTTGATGGCGGGGGCGATGATGATCTCGGTTTCTTGGAATTCCTTGATGGTTTTTTTACCGACGTTGCCCATCGCGGTGGCCAATGCGCCCATCAGGTTTTGTGAGCCATCATCCAGTTCGGCAGGACCGAAGAGGATTTGTTTGAGCGTGCCGGTGACGCCGACGCGGACGCGTGTGCCGCGCGGGAGGTTGGCGTGCGGGGTGGCCATGCCCCAATGGTAACCGCGACCGGGAGCTTCCTTCGCCCGGGCAAACGCACTGCCGATCATCACAGCATCCGCACCACAGGCGAACGCTTTGCAAATGTCACCGCCCTTGCTCATCCCACCGTCGGTGATGATCGCGCAGTACCTGCCCGTTTGCTTGAAGTAGTAATCACGCGCCGCTGCGCAATCCACCGTGGCTGTGACTTGCGGCACGCCAAGTCCCAGCACTCCCCGCGTCGTGCAGGCCGCGCCCGGGCCAACACCGACTAGAATCGCTGTCGGGCCGCATTGCATGAGTTCGAGTGTCGCCGAGTAGGTAACCGTATTGCCAATGATCACCGGGATCTTCATCTTCTTACAAAACTTGGCGATGTCGAGCGTCTTGTACTCGCTGGAAACATGCCGTGCCGTCGAGACGGTGGATTGGACGACGAAAATGTCCGCTCCGGCTTCCTGGGCGATTTGGCCGAACCGGTCAGCCCGTTGCGGGATAGCGCTGACGGCGCAAAGGACACCGCCCTTCTTGATTTCCTGCACACGTTGGGCGACCAAGGATTCTTTGATCTTTTCGGTGTAAATCTGCTGGGTCAGATGGGTGGCCTCTTCCTTTGTGGCACTGGCGATCTTGTCGAGGATTTCCGACGGGTCTTCATACCGGGTTTGAACGCCTTCGAGGTTGAGCACCGCGACGCCGCCCAGTTTGCCCATGGCGATGGCGAAGTTCACGTCCACCACTCCGTCCATCGCGCTCGCCAGAATCGGCACTTTGATTTTGTACGGGCCGAGTTGGAACGACATGTCCACTTCATTTGGGTTGATGGTGATGTCGCCCGGCACCAACGCGATGTCATCGAAGCCATAGGTCACCCGCGCTTTACGATTTCGGCCTATCCACATGCCCATGATCTGATCTCCTTGTTGGTTTAAACTCGTTACTGTGCTTGTTATTTCCCGCAGCGTGCGGACAGCATCATATCGAATGTCCCGGCAGTTTCAAGAACTCAGGAAGACCCGCCGTTGGCGTCAGTCGCCTGCGCCCACAAAAACCGCAACACTCCCCATTGTAACGACTCCGCTTCCGCACGCGGCTCAAACCGGATCTGCCGGGCCAATTCCACTGCGTGGCCGTCCAGGGCCGGGTCACCTGAGGGCCGTTCCACAATCGCAAACCGGACCCGTCCATCCGGACCGACGGCAACTTGGATGCGGGTCGGGCGCAACATGCCCTTGCTGCGCACTGCGCCAGGTGACGGCCATTCGAGCACGCGCCGGTCGGTGAATCCGTTGGCGATGCGAATGACCGTGCGATTGGCCGGTATGGAGGCCTCCGCTTCCGTCGGGGGAGCGTTCTCCGCGGAGGCGACGGGTTTCTGCGCAGCCGCCTGTACCTCGCGGTCGAGCGCAGGCGGCGGTAACAAGACTGGCGCGGGTGGAGCAGCGGCGGGGCTCGCCAAGAACGACGGGGATACTGGCCAATCGGTTGGTTGTAGAGACAACGGAACGCCATGTTTCCAGATTTTTCCAGAAAACCCCTGGGGATGGGGCAAGGACATCACGGTCGGATCGAACCGATCAGCGACGATGTGTTGGAGCGAGGGGTGGCCGTACGGGTTCCGGTCTGTGGGAGGCAGCCATTGGATGCGCGGTCGCCCAGCCAACCCAAGTGCCGGTGATGAGGCATGGCTGATACGCCAAGACAACAACAGCGAACCTATGCCCAGCACGGCAGCCAGCAACATCCAGAGCAACAGCGCTTCAGGGCTAAACCAGCGTGGACTGCTGGATTTCATTTTGGGGCGGGTGGCGCGGCGACTTCGGGTCGCGTGGCGATATTGACGACGCTGAGGCCGGCTTGGAGGGCGATATTCATCAGCTCCACCACTGCGCCGTGGGGTGTCAACTTGTCGGCCTTGATAATCAACTCTGCCCGTGGATTCAGCCGGGCAGCCACAGACAACTCTTCGCTGAATTTGGGCCAAGTGATCGGTTGGTTATTGAAGAACAATAACTTGTCCTGCGTGATCGTCACGACCAGTTCTTGAAAGGAGCTGGCATTGGGGATGGCCGAGGAGGGCAGCACCACGCCGAAACCGGAT
>CALBCO010000097.1 GCA_937927265.1 uncultured Verrucomicrobiae bacterium
GGATGAGCAGCGCCGCCCGTGGCGCGGCTTCAATCTCTTCCTCGCGGAAGATTTGCAGGTGCTGCTGGCGGTGTTGCGCGGTGAGTTTCTGATTCACGGGCTGAGCCATCGGCGGTTGCGGGCGGTGCTGCCCGACAAGACAGCGGGACAGATTGCGAGAATCCTACGGCGGTTGCGCAATCATGGACTGCTGAAAAAGGTTCGGGGCACGTACTGGTACTACCTGAGCGGACTGGGACGGCGCTTGTTGGTGGCCGCCCGTCGCCTCACCGAGCAGGTGATTCTGCCAGCGCTCCAACCCCAACCCGTCTGAAAATCTTGCGCAAAAAACGCAGGATTTAAGAAATAAGGGACTAACCCGCAACGGGACGGCGCAGTTTTGGGAATGTGCTCACCAAAAACCACAACAACGGCAACGCGCCGCATACAATAATCACCAAGTCTGGCACCGCCCGCCAGTTGCCCAGCGCCTGGATGAGCGGCTGGTTATAGAACTCGGCGCTGCGGGCGTACCAGAAACCTTTCTCGTACACCTGCCACACCTGCGCGAGGCCGATCGGCAACAGACCGGTGCTGAACATCAAAAACAGACCACCATTCAACCCCCAGAAACTCACTTTGAGAATCTTGTCGTTCCACTGTTTGTTCTCCACCAAGCCGCGCCATGAGAACAGAATCAACGCAATCGCCAGCATCCCGTACACGCCGAACAACGCGGTGTGCCCGTGGTTGCTCGTCAGATAGGTCGCATGTTCGTAGTAGTTGATGATCGGCAGGTTGATCATGAACCCAAACAATCCCGCGCCGAGGAAATTCCAGAAACTGCTCGCCGTCAGAAACAGCAACGGCCACTTGTACGGGAAGTCCCGGCCTTGCGCCCGGATTTCCTTGTATTCCATCCATGCCCGCACCACCAACAGGATCAGCGGAATCGGTTCGAGCGAACTAAACACGCCGCCAATCGCCAGCCAGAAACTCGGCCCGCCGTACCAGAAATAATGATGCGCCGTGCCCGGTATCCCGCTCAAGAACACGAGGATCGCCGACAGATACGCCGCCCGTAACGCCGACTTCGCGCTGACCAATCCGAGCGTCACCAGAAACAACGCAATCACTGCCAGCCCGAAGAATTCAAAGATGCTTTCCACCCAGATATGCACCACAAACCACCGCCAGTAATCGGCAATCGTCAGATGCGTGTTCGGGCCGTAGGTCAACCCGAACCCGAAGAACAACACCACAAACACTGCGCTGAACACGTAGAAAATCGTCAACGCCTTCGCATCCGGGTCCGCAATGGTGGTGCTGCCGCGTTGCAAGGCCGGGGCCATCGCCCGATACACGATCACCAGCCAGTAAATCAGCCCGCCGAACAACAGAATCTGCCAGAGCCGGCCCAATTCGAGATATTCCCACCCTTGATGCCCCAACCAGAACCACAGATTGCCGAGATAGCCCTTGATGCCGAGCACCTCGCCAAACATGCTGCCCACCGCCACCAGCAGCACCGCGCCAAACAAAATGTTCACCAAGGCCCGCTGGCCTTTCGGTTCCTTACCGGCCACGAGCGGCGCGAGATAAATCGCTGTGCCGACCCACGACACCGCGATCCAGAATATCGCCAGTTGAATGTGCCACGTTCGCGCCAGACTGAACGGGATGTGCTGGCCGACAATGTCCACGAAGAACTTGCCGGGATGCACCGTGTAATGCGCCAGCAACCCGCCGTTAAAAATCTGCGCGATGAACAGCAGTCCGGCCACCACGAAAAACTTCGCCGCCGACCGCTGGCTCGGCGTCACCGGCAACGACAACAACTTGTACGCCGCCTGCACGCCTTCCGCCTCGCCGTAGAAAAACCCGTAGCGATGGACGATATAGACCACCAAGCCGAGCACCGCGAACAAGCTGATGATCGAAGCAATGCTCCAGATCAGCGCATTGACCGAAGCGGTGTTGCCGACTGACCGGTCCGGCGGCCAATTGTTCGTGTACGTGTAGTTCAAGCCCGGCCGCGGCGTGCCGGCCGCCCACGCCGTCCAGAAAAAGAAATCCGCGATGTCGCGCCGTTGCTCCGCCGTGGCCACCGTGCCCGGCAGAAATCCGTGATGGGGGTCACCCTTCTCAAACACATCGTTCCAATACGCCCGCGCCTTTTCCAGCGCCGCCGCCTGCGCTGTCGTCAACGTCAACGTATCCGTTGCCGGGTCATACCGGTTGACGCGCTGTTCCTCGACCGGCACCGTCTGGCCGATCATGTGGAGCGTCTGGGCCGAGAAATCCATGCCGCGCAAGGCGCCGTGTCCCCAAATGCTGCCATGCGACATCAACCCGTAGCGCTGATACACGTGTTGGCCCCGCATGATCGAATCGCGGTCCATCACCACTGCCCCACCGGCCACCACCACCTTGCCGGGGATGGGCGGCGCTTTTGATTTCGCAAACTGCCCGCCGATCAACAGAATCGCCATCGCAACAAAGAAGGAGACGATGGCCGCATTACGAAGTGATGTTGTGCTCATGATTTATTCCTTTCCTGGGTTGTGGAAGCGCGGCTCTCGTTGGAAACGCTTCCGTCTTTGACATGGTAGATGTGATCGAAACCTTCGATCATGCGATGGTCGTGGGTGACGCAGATAACGGCGCTTCCCTTCTCTTGCGCGATCTTGCGGAACAAGGCCATCACGTTCTTGCCGCGATTGGTATCCAGAGCGGCAGTTGGCTCGTCGGCAAGAATCACCGACGGGGAGTTAGCCAGCGCGCGCGCGATAGCCACGCGTTGCTGTTCGCCGCCGGAAAGTTTTTCCGGCAAGTGATCGTGGCGCGCTCCGACATCGAGATAATCGAGCAGTTCCTGCGCGATGCGGACGGCCTGGTCGCCGGTCAGGCCGTTGATCTGGAGCGCAACGAGCACGTTCTCGCGGGCGTTGAGGAACGGCACGAGGTTGTGCGCCTGAAAGATGAACCCCAGATGTCGCCGTCGAAATCCACGCAGGTCACGCACTCGCCAGCCGTCGTCGTACACGGTCGTTTCGCCAATGCGGATCCGGCCGCGGGTCGGTTCGATGATGCCGGCGATGGCGGTCAGCAACGTTGTCTTGCCCGAACCGCTCGGACCAAGAATGGCAACCAACTCGCCCCGATGCGCCACCAGGTTGGCATCGCGCAACGCGATCACCGCCGTGTGGCCGCTGCCGTACACTTTCGTCAGGTTCTCAATGTGGACTGCTTCTGTCATCATCTCACCCGGTCAATGCCGCGCCCGGTTCGACGCGCAGCGCGCGGCGAATACCCATCATGCTTGCTACGATGCAAATCGCCACGACGACGCCGAGCAATCTGATCTGGTCGCCGGTCTCGACGACGACCAACCGCGGCCATTTGTCGAAGGTCGCGTTGCCCAGCAACACGGCGATGCCGTAGGCGATCAATCCCAGTGTCAGCGACTGCTGTAAAATCAGGCTAACGATGGTCCGGTTGGGCGCGCCGATCAGTTTGAGCAGCGCAATGGGTTTGAGTTTGTCCAGCGTCATCGTGTAGATGATCTGGGCGATGATCACCGTGGCGATGACGACCAGCAACGTGC
>CALBCO010000098.1 GCA_937927265.1 uncultured Verrucomicrobiae bacterium
GTGACCAAGGTGGCGAAGCGATTCTTCGGTGTGCTGGAGTTTCATTACGATGCGCTGGCCGACGGACTGCGAGTCTTGCTGTCGCGGCTGGGGATGAACTGCGTACTGTGTCGCGTCTCCCGCCCCGCCACCGTGTCCGCCTCACTCCACCTTTTCAACACCTCCTAGAAAAACCAGGGAATGTCTTTTGCAACGCACTCTTGACACACCACCCCCCAGCCTGCTTTTATTGTTATGGCCACTGGCTACCGACCACTAATCCTCCGCCATTGGATTAGCAGGTTCTCTGAAATCGCGAGTGACTGAAAAATGCGGTGCGCGAGCGCGGCAGTGCTCGACCAATCCTTCGGCGGCGCTCGCTAATCATAACCGGTTGAACAGACGGCGAACGCTGAGATCATCAAGTCTTGGTTGGCAAGCACCCACCACATTTGGGGGTTGCGCTCGAAATCCACTCACCAAATAGTTGTCCCGGTGATAGAACAGGACACACGAACCGCAGTCGCCGCGATTCCAGCGAGCTTGAGGGGGCAAGATGGGTGTATGTACCAGATTAGGCGACCGGGGACAGGGTCACCGCGTCCCGACATCGCTAAAAAATTTCTTGCCCAAAAGACGGAGAGGTTTTTTTCCGAATTGCGCAGGTTCGCTCAGCCGAACTTCAGCAACCGGGCGATCAGCAGACCCAAAACCACCACTACCACCAAGCCCAAGCCGATGATGACCCACAGCCACCACCCCGTCTGGTTGTGTTTCTTGCGCCCAAAAGGCGAGGCGGACCCGAAGGTCGGCGGCGGCGCGCTGCCGGCCCCCAACTGGTTCAAGTCCACACCCCTTTGTACCGGTGGAAGGGGTTGGCTCTGCTTCTTGGCCTCTGATTCGTACCGCATCTCGACCGAGCCGAGCCGCAGGATATCGCCGTGGCGCAGTGTAGTTTCGACGATGCGTATGCCGTTGACCCGGGTGCCATTGGTGGAATTGAGGTCTCGGACTTTGTAGTCAGTGTCCTCGAGTGTCAGAATGGCGTGATGACTTGATACCGTGCCGTCTTCCAATCGAATATTATTATCAAGTGCCCGGCCTATGGTGATGCGTTCTTCAATCAGTTCGACCGTCTTCCCCTCGAGCAATCCTGACAAAATATGTAGTTTCGGCATCAGTCTATTCCCTCCGATAGTTACTGCTTGTCGCGGCATCTTCTTCACGCCACTGTTCCAAGTCAATCGCGTTTTTTCCATCGTCACCCTACCCCAGAGGGTGAGCACTGAGCTGAAAGTTGCACTTTTGGGTGAACAGTTTCTGGACGGGCCGGTCATAAAAAGCCACGAATCCACTGACTTTTTCCCCGCCACTCCTTCAGGCACCGAATCCAACAGCAAACTCTTCCATCCCTCTGCGCCTGTACGATGAGCGACATTGAGTTCGACACCAGACTTTCCGCCCATCATTGCAGGTGGCGCAGAAATTCTCTGTCTGCGCTCGACCCAGGCCAATCACCCAGTGATCATAGTCCTAAAGGGTGACCGAAGGGGAAAGCGGCGCTGGCGCGCCGCACTGCATGACGCTGGCACGCGGAACGAAGACCGTCCGTAAAGGGCGATTGTTTTTGGCGTGCGCCGCGTCAGCGGCGCTTTGGATGGCTGGCAGCGAGGGGCACAAAAGAAAAGATCCCGCGTCTTGATCAATGCCCACTTTGCCGTCGCCGTGGCTCTTGTACGAGCGATTGAGGGGAGACGCGTTCGACCCGCTCCGGCGCTTGTGACCTGTGCGGACAATTGTTAGGATGAAAAAATGATACGTTTCCGCACTGGGGCGCTGCTGGTAGCGCTGGCTGCGATCACGGTTGGGACGCATTGGCCGTCGCTGTCGGGCGGCTTCATCTGGGATGACGACGATCATTTGACCGCCAACCCGTACGTGGCCTCGCCGACCGGCCTGCGCAATATTTGGTCGTCGCTGGCGGTCTCGCGCTATTACCCGCTGACGTTGACTTCGTTCTGGGTATTGCGGCAGGTTTTCGGCCTCCATCCTCTGCCCTATCACGCCTTGAACCTCGCCTTCCATACGGCCAATGCGGTGCTGCTCTATCTGCTCTTGCGTCGGTTGGCCGTGCGCGGGGCATGGGTCGCAGCGGCGTTGTGGGCGGTGCATCCGGTGATGGTTGAATCCGTGGCCTGGATTACCGAGTTGAAGAATACCCAGTCCACTTTCTTCTTCTTGCTGGCGTGGTGGTGCTATTTGAATTTCGAGGCGATGGGCCGGCGGAGGCACTACGTCTGGGCACTGGTGGCGTTTGCCGCGGCGCTGACAAGCAAGCCGGCCACGGTGATGTTGCCGGTGCTGCTCTTGCTCGGCGCGTGGTGGGAACGCAACCGCGTATCCCGCTCCGACTGGCTGCGAGCGGCGCCGTTTTTCCTTTTATCGGCTGGGATGTCGCTGCTGACCATTGTCGAGCAACAACGGCATGTGCACGGAGCGGCAACAACGGAATGGCAACTGACGCTGGTGGAACGCTGCCGGGTGGCCGGCAAAGCCGTCTGGTTCTATGCCGGCAAACTGTTGGCGCCGGTGGACTTGGCGTTTGTCTATCCCCGCTGGGAATTGCGCGACGCGAGCCTGTGGCCGTTCGTGGCGCTCATCGCCTTGGCCATCACCTTGGGATGGCTGCACCGGCAACCGTGGGCGCGTGCGGGGTTGTTTGGCGGAACGTGCTTTGTCGCGGCCCTGGCGCCAGTGCTGGGTTTTTTCGACGTGTATTACTTCCGGTTTTCGTTTGTCTCCGACCATTTCAATTATCTGCCCAGCGGAGCGTTTTTGGCCTTGCTGACGGCGGCGGTGGCCACTGTGGTGCAAGAGGCCCGCGGCCGCGTGCTCGTGACGGCGGCGGCCCTGGTTGTGTTGGCGGGTTTGAGTTGGCACCGCGCCACAGTATTTCGCAGCGACGAACGACTCTGGCACGACACACTGGCCCAAAACCCCGCTTCGGCCCTCGCGCACAACAATCTCGGCGCCATTTACCAGCGCCGCGGTCAACGTGCCGCCGCCATCGCGCACTACGAGCAGGCCCAACGCCTCGGGCCCACGATGTGGGAGCCGCGCATCAATCTCGGCAAACTGTTCCTCGACGAAGGTGCATCCGACCGGGCGATGGCTTGTTTTCAGTCCGCCCTCGCCACGCACCCCAACCTCGTTGAGGCCCGCTACGGACTGGGGGTGGTCCACCTGCGTGCCGGCCGGCTCGCGGAAGCCCGGCAGGCATTCGCGGCTGGATTGCAGTTGCGGCCCGACAACGCGCAGCTTCATTTCTGGCTCGGCCGCGTGGCCGAACAAGACGGTCAGATGGATGAAGCCATCGCGCATTACGTGGAGGCGGTGCGCCTCGAGCCGCGGCTGGTGGATGCTTATCTCCATCTTGGCGAACTCCGGCTGCAACGGGGCGAACGCGACCGGGCCATCCGCTGTTTCGAGGCTGTGCTGCGCTGGAAGCCTGACGACGCTCAAGCCCGGGCGGGACGGCAACGGGCACTGGAGTTACTACCATGAACCGTTGGCGAGGCGAATGGTTGGCGTTGGCCGCATTACTTGCGGCGATGGCCCTGTTGCTGCGCGCGCCGATCCAAGAGGAATCCGCAACGATGGACGAGCCGTTGTTCCTCGGCAGCGGCTATGCGTACTGGCTGACGGATGCCCACTGGTTTAATCCTGAACAACCGGCGTTGTCGCAGAAACTTTTTGCCCTGCCGTTGTTGCTGCAGAACGTGGTGGTGTCGCCTGACGCGCAGGCGTTGTTGGAGCGTCGCCTGTTGTTCAAGAACGCCCGCACGTGGCGCGGCCAGGCTGTTCCCACGAGCGAGGTTTTCACCCCTGCCGTGCCAGCTTGGTATTTTTGGCCGTACTGGGAAGGCGACGTATTGGGACAACTTCTGCTCTACGGCGGTGACAACGACGCGGAGCGGTTGCTCGGCGCAGCGCGCGGTGGCCAGGCGGTACTGACGATCCTGACAGGATTGGTCATTTTTCTCTGGTTGCGCCGGCTCGCCAATCCGCAGACCGCGTTGCTCGGGGTGGCCGCCTGGACGTTTAACCCGCTCGCCCTCGGTTACGGTCATCTTGTGATCACTGATGTCGGTGCGGCGCTGATGGTCCCGCTGGCGGTGTGGGCGGGGGTGGAGTTTCTGGAAAAGCCGACCGGACGACGCGCCGCGTTGTGGGGCTTGGCCGTGGGCGCCGCGGTGAGCATGAAATTCACAGCGTTGTTGCTCGCGCCGATGATGGTGGTGTTGGCCGCGGTGCGGTGGGCTACATGCCGCCGGGAGGAGCGGCACATCGGCGCGTTTTTCCGGTGGTTACCGGTCGCGGCCGCGGCAAGCTGGGTCGTGCTGCTCGCGGTGTACGCGCCGGCCTGGGCGCCCGCGCCGCCGTTGCCGAAGGAGGCCGCGGAAACGCTGGGGGTGCCGGGCTGGTTTCAGGCGTTGCGGCCGGTGCTGATTCCCGCCGAGTTTTTCAAAGGCATCGCCCTGCAAGCGGCGCATGCCGCGTCCGGCCACCGGGGATTTCTCTTTGGCGAATGGCGGCAACACGGCTGGTGGTACTATTTCCCCGTCGCGATTGTGTTGAAGACGCCGTTGCCGCTGTTGTTGTTCGGTCTGGTGGCCGTGATCGGGTTGCGCTGGCGGTGGCGGTTTGCGGTGGCAGCACCGTGGTTGGCCGCCGTGACGTATCTGGCAGTAACGATGACCGGCGGGATCAACATTGGCATTCGCTATCTGTTGCCGGCGGTGCCGTTGGTGACAGTAGGCGCGTGCGCCGTGGTCGGCACCGGACCGTGGCGGTGGCGTCTGGCAGGCTGGATGTTGTGCGCATGGCTGGTGGTGACAACCTGGCAAGCTCGCCCCCATTACCTTGAATACTTCAACGAGTTCGCCGGTGGGACGGCAAACGGCTGGCGTTACCTCGCCGACTCCAATTACGATTGGGGGCAGGACTTGAAACGATTGCAGCGATTTGTCCACGAGCACAAGATTGAGCATTTTCAACTGGCTTACTTCGGCCAACCCCAAGGCGTTCAGTATTATCAATTGCCGGTCACGAAGGTCACTGCCGAGACAGCTCAACAAACGGGCTGGCTGGTGGTGTCCGCCACCCACCTTGTCAAACCGCAATGGTCTTGGCTGCGCGACCGCCCGCCGACGGCCCGAATCGGCTACACTCTGTTCGCCTACCAGTTCTAGCTTGCAGGCGGCAAGGTCTGCACTTGGCCTTTGAGGGGGCGACCGTGTTGGCGGGCCGCTGCCACAGCCGGCCACGGAAGGTTGAGCAGCTTGATCTGCTGGTCCACCGTGTGCCGGTAAATCGTCTCCATGTTGTTCAACTCCGGCTGGCTCATCTGGATCGCAGTCAGACCGCGCGTCCGGCTCAACGGGGCAATGAAGTGATCGCCCCGGCCGCAAAAGTGGATCGCCCCACCACCAAACTCAGCAAATAATCGCTCGTCATACGGCCGAACGAATTCGGTGTAAATCTCCGGCGAGAGGTTCATCAGCGAATCGTTGCGCAACATCAGCCGGCCACGGTGCAACAATCCCCAGTGCGCCGAAGGGTCTTCGGGTGGAACCAACCGGTACCACGCCCGCATGAACGCAATGTAGGTCTCGGTGATCAGACTGAGCAACGCTCTCACCAAATCCGGCTCGTCGTAAAAGGCCATGAACATTTCGCTTCCCCAGACCACTTCGGCCACATCCACGGGGCCTTGGACGTCGGGGTGATAAAGCTGCACGTGTTGCCGCACCCGCGGATACTGCCCCAGCACTTCCAGGAACCGTGCGCCACAGTCAAACACCTTCCCGCCCAGTCCACCGCGCAAATCAGGAATCCCTGCGGCCAGCACCGCTTCGATCCGAGCGCGCCCGAGCGGCTTGGCCGTCGGCAACGTGTTGGTCGCGCGCGGCATCGTGAACAACTCACAGCCAAACAAGGACGGCAAAATACCAGTGCCATAGTTACAACGAACGTTGAGTTGCAGCCGGCCGCCATTGAGAGTTTGGGACACCTCGGCGAGTTGATGCCAGACCATCTGGTCGAGGTCGTCCTGCGCGTCGTTAATGTGGATGACCGGCCACTCCACGTGGGGTGGGGCCGGGCGGCGTGCCGCGGGCACAAATACATCCTCCCCATGGCGGTTTTCCAAAAAAGCGAGCCAAGTTTCGCGCTGGGCGTGTTCCTGCGCGTCATCGAGGCGAGTTTCCAAGTCCAGCAAACATTCGTTCAAGGTGGCCACGCTCATGGGATTGGTTTCAGTGTTGACAGCGTGAACAGTAGCGATGATTCTTGCGCTCCGCAATGCAGAAAGTTCGCTTCGGCATCGTCGGCGTGGGCGGAATGGGAACTGTCCATGCCCGTTACCTGCTGACCGGCAAGGTCCGGCACGCGGAATTGACGGCGGTTTGCGATATTGACCCCAACCGGCTGAAACCGTTTGCCGCGTTGCCGACATTTGCCCACAGCGCCGACCTAATCCGCTCGGGGTTGCTGGACGCAGTGCTGATCGCCACGCCGCATTACGACCACACGACCATCGGCATTGATGCGCTTCAGCAGGGGTTGCACGTGCTCACCGAAAAACCCATTTCAGTCCATAAAGCCGATGGCGAGCGATTACTGGCCGCGCATACGAACTGCCGACAGGTGTTTGGCGCAATGTTCAACCAGCGCACCGACCCCTATTATCAGAAAATCCGGCAACTCGTGCAGTCGGGCGAGTTGGGTGCGGTCCAGCGCATCCAGTGGACCATCACCGATTGGTATCGAACCGAGGCGTACTACGCGACGGGCGGCTGGCGGGCCACCTGGCGCGGCGAAGGCGGCGGTGTGCTTTTGAATCAGGCGACACACAACCTGGATTTGTTCCAGTGGATGTTTGGGATGCCGACGCAGGTACGCGCCATCTGCCGATTCGGCCGGTACCACGACATCGAAGTCGAAGACGATGTGACGGCGCTGCTGGAGTATGCCAACGGCGCGACGGCGACCTTCATCACCTCGACCGGCGAAACCCCCGGCACAAATCGACTCGAAGTAGCCGCCGACCGCGGCCGCTTGGTGTACGAGAACAACCGTCTGGAATTCATCCGCAACGCGGTCCCCGCCGGCGAGTTCAGCCGCACCTCGACTGAAAGCTACGCCCAGCCGCGGCGCACCCGGCAGGAGTTCACCTTTCCCAACCATGGCGGCCAGCATGTGGCGATCTTGCAAAATTTTACCGATGCCATTCTGGACGGCGCCCCGTTGCTCGCGCCGGCGGCCGAGGGCATCGGCGCAGTGGAACTGGCCAACGCGATGTTGTGGTCGTCGCTGACGGGGCGGGTGGTGGATTTGCCTCTCGACAGCGCCGGGTTCGCCGCGCAACTGGCGCAATTGATCGCCGCGGCGCGCCCGGTTCAGGCGACAGGCGCCAAGAACATTGCGGAAGCACGTCCGTACCTGATCGAAGTACAAACCAATTAAGGAGACTGCAAATGGACAAAGTGAAACTGGGCATTGTGGGCGTGGGCAACATGGGAAGCTACCACGCCCGATACCTGCAAGGGGGCAAGATCAAGGGCATGGAGCTGGCCGCCGTCGCCGATACCGATCCGGCCAAGCTCCAGCCGTTCACAGCGTTACAGACTTTCACCGACAGCCGCGCACTCATCCGG
>CALBCO010000099.1 GCA_937927265.1 uncultured Verrucomicrobiae bacterium
CGGCGGATCGAGCACGATCACGTCGAACTGCTGTTTTTCGGTGTCATACTTCTTCAACACATCAAACGCATTGGCACAGTGAAACTCGATCTTGCCGGCCAACCCGTTCAACTCCGCGTTGCGCTGCGCGCGCTGGATTGCCGTTTCGGAAATCTCCACCGCTTCGACCATCTTTGCCCCGGCCTGGGCAGCGGCCAGCGCGAAGCCGCCGTGATACGTGAAGCAGTCCAACATCCGTTTGCCGGCGCAATGGCCAGCCACGATGCGGTAGTTTTTTGCTTGGTCGAGGAAAAAGCCGGTTTTCTGGTCTTCAAGCAGATTGACCGCGAATTGCACCCCGGCCACGGTGATCGCGGCCTGGCCGTCCGACTCACCGGCAATCACCCCCGTCCGTTCTTCCAAGCCTTCCAATCTCCGTGACGGCGCGTCACTGCGTTCAAGCACGGCGCGCGGATGAAGAAGTTCTTGGAGAATTTCGGCGATCATTGCCTTGCGCTGGTCAATGCCCAGCGTCAACGCTTGCACAACGAGTTGGTCGCCATACTTGTCCACAATCAGCCCCGGCAGCAAATCAGCTTCCGACGACACGACACGGCAGGTGGCCGCGCCCTGCCGGTAGTTCCACGCGGCAGCGAGTCGGCGGCGGAAGAATTCCCGGTCGAGTTCTTCTTTCTGCGTGGTGAACCGGCGGACGGTGATTTGCGATTGGGTGTTCAGCAGCCCGCGGCCGAGATATCGGTCGCGGTGGTCGCGGATTTCAACGGCGTCGCCATCCTTGGCTTCTTCGGAGATTTTGGCGATTTCGCTGGAGTAAATCCAACAATGCCCGGCTACCAGACGTCGGGCCTTGCCGGGTTTAAGCATGATGGTTGACATGGGCGCGACGGTAACAGAGCCGTGGCGAGCCGGCAATTTGCTTCTGCACGTGGCCGACGAGGATGCCGACGATTTGATGCACAATGGCGTCGGGGACACCGTTGGCGTGTTTGCTTTGCAGACGCATGTCGCAGGGCGTGTTGACGTAATCAATCACGATGTAACGGCCTTGCTGGTCGAGCGCAATCTCGCTACTGAAGAAATCCAATCCGGACGCCTTGGCAATGACGCGGATGATCCGCTCGAGTTCCGCGACATTGACCAGCCCAGCATCCCCGTCGGTGAACTCAGCGTAACGGTGGGTGCGGTCATCCCACCAACACGGAATCACCCTCTCGCAGACGTGGTACACGCGGAACCATGCCCGCCGACCGCCGCGCATTTGCGGCTCAATGTGCTGTTGGATGAGGAAACGCTGGTCCCGATGTTTCGCGCGAAGGCACGTCACGTCCTCGACTCGGGTTGCGCCGGTCATCACGCCTTTGCCACCACAACCTTTGGCGGGTTTGACGACGAACGGCTTGGCCAACGCGTCAATGAGTTTGGAGTCAACACTCGGCTGGCGGTCGTGCGGCGGCAAAATCAACGTCAGCGGCAGATGAAGACCAGCGGCGAGGAGTTCCCGGTGAATCTCGGCTTTGTCATTGGCGCGAAGGTAGTGATGGTGAGCATTCAGAAAAGCGGTGCCGTGCGCATGGAGGAGTTCGTTGAGGCGCAAAAAGTTTTTATCCTCGTCGCTGGCCCGGTCGAGAAACCACCGGAATTTGATCCGTTCGTGTTCAGCATCCGCGGTCACCTCCTGGAGGTTGTGATGGTTAACGAGATAGGAACTCAAGCCGGCCCGGTGACACGCCTGGTCGAGCAGCAACACGAAATCCATGTCGTACTGCCAGTTCCAGGCGATACCGAATTGGATTTCGGCGGGGGGATTAACCGGCGCGTTCATGTGCCGGAGCCAGACACACGTCCGTTTCGGGATATTCGAAGACCTGGCCTTCGTAGTTGCGGAGGATGACGCGCTGTTTGTCGTGCGCGAGCACGTATTGTGGACCGATCGGCACTTTGCCGCCGCCGCCGGGCGCATCAATCACGTATTGCGGCACCGCGTAGCCAGTCGTATGACCGCGCAACGCCTCCATGATTTCAATGCCTCTCCGCACCGAAATGCGGAGGTGATGCGTCCCCTTCACGAGGTCGCATTGATAAATGTAGTACGGTCGGACCCGCATCATCAGCAACCGGTGCATCAACTCCTTCATCACCGGCGCCGCGTCGTTGACGCCGCGCAGCAACACCGACTGGTTGCCGAGCGGAATACCGGCATCGGCAAGACGGCCGCACGCCTCGCGCACTTCGGCGGTGGCCTCGCGCGGATGGTTCATGTGGATGCTCATCCACAACGGATGATACTTCTTCAGCATCGCGCACAACTCCGGCGTGATTCGCTGCGGGAGGAACACTGGGATCCGCGTCCCGATTCGGAGAAATTCCACGTGCGGAATCGCACGCAGTTGCGCCAGGATGTGCTCCAACTTTTCGTCCGTGAACAACAACGGGTCGCCCCCACTGAGCAGCACGTCCCGGACTTCCGTGTGTTGCCGAACATATTCGATGGCCCGGTCGAACTCGGTATGCAGGTGCAGCTCGCCCACACCGCTGACTACCCGGCTGCGCGTGCAATATCGGCAATACGTCGCGCACCGATCGGTCACCAGAAACAACACCCGGTCGGGATACCGGTGGACGAGCCCCGGCACCGGCATATGTTCGTCCTCGCCGCACGGGTCAATCATCTCCCACGCGGCCGGGATGGTCTCCTCGACCCGCGGCACGACCTGCCGGCGAATCGGGCAATCGGGATCCTCCCGATCAATCAGGTTAAAAAAGTACGGTGTGATCGCCAGTGCCAGATGTCGGCCGGACCACACAACGCCCTCCCGTTCTTCCGGCGTGAGTTTCAAGACGGTTTCGAGGCTTTCCAAGGAGGCGATCCGGTGACGAAGCTGCCAATGCCAGTCGTTCCAGTCCGAATCCGCAACATGCCCCCACAATCCTTTCCCTACCGCGGGGAAGCGGCGATTCAGCGGATCGGGGCGTGCCCCAGGTTCTTCCCTATTCATGGCGGGGCACTATAGGCTGCCCCTCTCCGCTGTCAAGTTTCGGTCAGTAAGGACATTGGTGGTGTTGCACAGATGGAGTTAAGCGGATGCGGTGGCGGAGTTGGTGACGCGACACAACGCGCAGCTCTGCCCCGCCGCGACAGCAAGACGCGCACCGGCCGTCTTTGGGCCCAATCGAGTGCTCCCACAGCACGCACCTGTCGGGGACCGCCACACAAACAGCGATCACTTTTTGTGGTTCGGGAATTGACGGCGGTAAGGGAAAAATCCGGTCGCCAGAGGCGCGCCGTGAAACGGCAGGCTACGCAATCGCGGCCGGCTTCCGGCATGCGGAACGCCGCCGGCAAGGATCAGGAACGACCGGCCATCTCATCACGCCCCCGCTCAAAGTGTCTCATCGAGCCAGTGGAGCGTCTCGGCCAGTACACGCGTTTCCCAAACGTGATTGTTGAAGGTATGATCGGCACCGGGGATGATCACCTTCTTGACCAGCGTCTTGCCGTTTTGCACAGCTCGTTCATACAAATTCGCATGGTGCACCGGCACGGTCTGGTCGTTTTCGCCGTGAATAATCAACGTTGGGCGTCTGGCGCGGGCTAGTTCGCGCACAGGCCGCATCTCGGCAAATTGCCGGATAAACGCCACGCCCACCAGGTTGCCGCCGTAATCTGTCAAGCCTGTTTGCGCCAAGGCGACAACCGATTCCGGCGTGGATAACTCATCGAGAATGCCCGCCCCCTCGGCCACGGGCGCCAGGAGTGCCACCGAGCGGACTCGTGCGGCAGCCCGAGCCGCAACGTACGCCGCAATCGCGCCGCCGAGGCTGAACCCGATGAGCGCCACCCGACGCGAGCTGAGCCGTTTGTGGTGGCTGAGAAACTTCAACGCTTCAAGCGCATCGGCAACCTCTGACCGAATCGTCAAATCCTCGGATCGTCCGGCGCTGTCGCCCGCGCCACGAAAATCAAACCGCAAACTGGCAATACCGTGCTCCAGCAACGCCCGCGCGAGTTTAACAAACAGCCGGTGCGCTTCGCTTTTGTTGCCGGTAAACCCATGCAACAGCAAAGCCACCGGGAAACTTTTTCGGCCCGGCGGCAGATGCAGCATCCCGACGATTTGCTCACCTTTGCACTCGAAGACGACTGGAGTTTCCATGCGCGTGATACTAGGGGCGGCCCCTGGGA